>JAFDIC010000034.1 GCA_019308525.1 Deltaproteobacteria bacterium | reverse complement strand
GCTCAACACCCATCTCCTTCAGGGACCTTGCCACCCTTGCCACCTCCTGGTACAACTCCTTGAAGGTGAGCTTCCTGGAAGGGCCTATCTCCCCCTTGAATATGACGGCCACCTCGTCATCACAGTACCGGAGGAGGTTCTCCGCAAAATTGAGATCAGCGCCGGAAAACCATTTTGCCCCCGGCATCCTGAACGCATCGTCTACCACTTCATAATGGGGCTTCGAGGCCTTGATCCCGGCAAACTCCCACATGGATGCCCAAAAATCAGGGATGTTTTCCACGGACCACCGGTACAGCTCCTCGTACCCCTTGAAATTTCGCCCGAATCGCTCATTGATGAACTGCATGAACCGGTACATGTTGCTCGCCTTGATTCTTTCCTCAGAAGGACGCCAGAGTAGTTTTGCCATGTTCACCTCCCTTTTCTAAGACACATTCCCTCTCGCACCGAAACACCTTCCAAACTGCTTGATTTCTTTACCACAACCTTGCCCCTGAAGACAAGCCCGGGTCACCGCGCTTTCCCGGCACAGGGAAATCTCGCGTTGGAAGAAAGGCATCAAACCTTTTCGCTGAGGGATTTGAGGGCAAGGTAGAGGGCCTGGGTCCCAGACCTTCCGTATCCCTGGGCCTTGACTGCGATGTAGAGTTGCTCGACCAGCGCAAGCCCTGGCAAAGAAAGCCCGACCGCAGCAGCTTCCTCCAGCGCTATCCCCATGTCTTTGATGAAATGATCCACCATGAACCCGGGATTGAAATCGCCCCGGATAATACGAGGTCCGAGGTTGTTTATGCTCCAGGAGCCGGCAGCCCCTTTCCCCACAATGTCTATGACAGCCTGCTGGTCAAGCCCCAGCTTAGCTGCATAGAGCAGAGATTCGCATACCGATATCATGGTCCCCGCGACGAGGATCTGGTTGCACATCTTGGTGTGCTGTCCGGAACCAGCCCCCCCCATGTAAGAAATGTTTTTCCCCATTAGCTCAAACAGGGGCAACACCTGATCAAAAACCTCCTTTTTGCCCCCCACCATTATGGCCAAGGTTCCTTCCCTGGCCCCGATGTCACCCCCGGAAACCGGGGCGTCCAGGCCCTCCTTGCCCTTTTCCTCGGCTTTCTTTGAGATCAACACGGCAAGGCTTGGTTTGCTCGTGGACATGTCCACCACAATCCGATATGGGCCCTCCGTCTCAAAGATCCCTTTGCCGCCGAAATAAACCTCTTCCACGTCCCTTGGGAATCCGATCATGGTGAACACTATCTCCGAGCGTGCTGCCACATCCGCTGGCGATCCGCACCAGGATGCGCCCTTCTCGATCAGGGCCCCGGCCTTGTCTTTGCTCCGGTTGAAGACAAACAGCTCATGGCCTGCATCCTGTAAGTGTCCGGCCATGGAGCAACCCATAACGCCCGTACCGATCCATCCTATTTTCATCTCCCAAGACTCCTTTCTCTAAATGCTCAGGGTATTTCCTGACTCCACGGGGAAGTAGCATTCTATCTTTTTCACCTATTCATCTTGTGATGTCAACGACCTTTTGACGGAGATTCCACGCGGCATTGAAATTTTCCTTGAACATATGGCCGGCTTGTGAAATTGGATATATCTAATTGTTTGATCCAATTCACTCACCGAAGGGCTGTTTCATGGACTTTGACAACTTTGCCCACAAATACGATAAGTGGTTCTCCACACCCCTAGGGGCCCATGTCGACCGCCTTGAAAAAGCGTTGACCTGGAGACTTGCCCACCCCAGGCCGGGTGAAAAGGTCCTTGACATCGGCACCGGAACCGCCAACTACCTCCTGGATCTTGCTCGAATGGGCCTGGATTGCACCGGGTTAGACATCGCCAGAAACATGCTGGTGTACGCCAGGGAGAAATGTTCGCGGGAAGGAATCATGGCCAAACTAGTCCTTGCCAGGTCCGAAGATCTTCCCTTTCCAAGGACTCATTTTGACCTTGTCCTCTCTGTCACGGCACTGGAATTCTTCGAGGATCCGGCAGCATCGGTAAGAGAAATGAGAAGGGTGTGCAGGCCCGGAGGGCGGATCGTCATCGGGGTGCTGAACGCCTGGAGTATATGGGCGGTTCGTCGACGCATCCTGACATGGTTCAAGGAGACTGTCTTCACCAACTGTCGCTTCTATAACCACCGTGAGATGCAAGGCCTTCTCGGCGACGTCCGCTGGGGCACTGCCGTTTTTGCCCCTCCGGGGTGTCCCTCCTGCCTATTACCCTTGTTTGAAAGATTGGAGCCCTTTTTTCAGAGATTTCTCAAGCCCTTCGGTGCCTACCTGATCGCAGTCACGGAAGTATAATTGTTTGCGCCCAGATAAATGATGCATGCATCCACAACTCCCCCGCCCGGTTGAACAGGTTTTGATGAATTGGTCTTGACAAAGACTAAAAAAGCAACTAACGTACCGCATTATAGATTCAAATTTCACATTATGGAACATCCCATGAAATCCTTACAAAAGGCCTTGGATATCATAGACATGGTGGCAGAAAGGGGCAGTGCCGGAATCAGGGACCTGTCGGCCTGGGTCGGTTTCCCGCCTGCCACGACACACAGGATCGTATCCACCCTGACGGAAAGACGTTACCTGGAACAGGACCCTCTTACGAAAAAGTACTCCCTGTCACTTCGCTTCTTGGAGCTGGGGAGCAAGGTACAGCAAAAATTCAATCTCCTGCGCATTGCCAGACCGCACATGGAACGGCTTATGAGGGAGACCAAGGAGAGCGTTAACCTGGCAGTTAGGGATGGAGATGAGATGGTGTACCTTGAACAGGTCAGAAGCGATTACGCCCTGCTCCAGTTGTTTACCAGGCCCGGGGCAAGGGTCAATTTGTATAACACCGGGGTGGGGAAGCTTTTCCTCAGCCGGATGAGCGAAAGAGAACTCGCAGAATACCTGGCACGGACAAAACTGGCCCCGCGAACCCCAAACACAATCACAGACAGAGATGCCCTGAGAGATGAACTGGAAACTATCCGCAGCAGAGGATTCTCAGTGGATAACGAGGAATTTGAGCAAGGAGTCAGGTGCGTGGCTTCGCTCGTGTTCGATCACGGCCACTTGCCCGTGGCGGCAATCTCCATTTCCGGGGCGGCGGTGCGCATTACACCAGATGAAGTCCAGCGCCTCGGGCATCTGGTAAGGGAAACGGCATTATCCATTTCCAGCAAAATGGGCTTTGAAGGTTAATTCTTTCATCACACATAGAATATCCAGAGGAGGGAAATCATGCCTAAGATGACCGCAATGGATGCAGCAGCCAAAATACTTGAAAGCGAGGGGATAAAGCATATTTTCGGGATACCTGGTGCCGGGATCCTTCCCTTTTACAGGGCCCTTAAAGATCTTGGGACCATAAGGCACATGGTGGCCAGGCACGAGGAAGGGGCCATCCACATGGCCGACGGTTATGCCAGGGCCCTGGGCACAGTCGGTGTCTGCGCAGCGACATCAGGGCCTGGAGCCAGCAATTTCGTTACCGGGCTCTACACGGCCCAGGTGGACTCGATCCCCATTCTGGCAATCACCGGCCAGAACGTAAGGGCGCAATTGGGAAGGGAGGCCTTTCAGGCGGTTGACATCGCCGAAGTGGTGAAGCCGATCACAAAGAAGGCCTACTGCGTAAAAGAAGGAGCAATGGTGCCATGGGTCTTTCGTGAGGCATTCAAGATCATGAAAGAAGGCCGGCCTGGACCGGTGCTCATCGATCTGCCCCTGGACGTGCAGAACGAAGAGATTGAATATGACCCGGAGGCGGATGCACCCCTCCCGATCTTCAGGGCCTCTCCCAACAAGAAACAGATCTCAAAGGCTCTCGATATGCTCCTGGAGGCAGAGAAGCCAGTGATGCTGCTCGGAGGCGGAGTTATTCTCGCCGATGCATGCAAGGAATTCATCGCCGTGGCAGAGGCCCTTCAGATTCCCGTCGTGACCTCATACATGGGCAAAAGCGGTATACCCTGGAATCATCCCCTCATGGCCGGTCACGTGGGGATACAGTGTAATACACCTTCGGGCAATCATGTGTTCCTGGATTCCACCCTGGTCTTCGCGGTCGGGGTTAGGTTTAATGACCGCCACACAGGAGACATAAAGGTTTACAAGGGTAGGCGTGAGTTTATACACGTGGACGTGGACCCCGGGCAGCTTGGGAAAAATATTATGCCGGACCTAGGGATCTGTGCCGACGCCAAGCTTACCCTTCAGGCAATGCTCGATGAAATCAAGGCACGCAAGATCAAGCCAAGGCCAACGAACCTGGAGATCTCAAAAATCCGCACCCGGATGGAAAGAAAGACCGACTATGACAACATCCCCATCAAGCCGCAGCGTGTCTTCAAAGAGATAAACGAATTCTTCGATCATGAGACCCTGTTTGTGACCTGTATCGGTTTGAACCAGATCTGGTCGGGGCAGTTGCAGAAGATATCCAGGCCTCGCCATTACCTGGATTGCGGCGGGGCGGGCCCCCTGGGCTGGGACCTGCCCGCCTCCATCGGCGCCAAGGTGGCAAGACCGGACAAGCAAGTAGTCATGGTCGTAGGCGACTACGGGTTCCAGTTCTGCATGGAGGAACTCCCTGTAGCAGTCATGTACAATATACCCTTTGTCTGTATCGTACTCAACAATGGGTATTTGGGCTTGATTCGGCAGGCGGAGAAATATATCTATGATATGAACTACGAAGTGCAGATATGGTATGATAGCTTAAGGATGGCGGAGAGCGCGGAACAGGGCCAGGTGGCCGTGGCCGGCAAAGGGGCCTCCGGCGGGGTAAGCGTTGCGGGCCAAACCAGGCTTGAACCCGAAAACAGGGGACGAGGGTTTGACTTTGTCAAGTTTGCAGAGGCATGCGGAACCGTGGGAGAAAGAGTGACCGACCCAAATGATCTCAAGGCGGCCTTTCAGCGTGGGATAGACTCGGGTGTACCATATATCATAGATGTCATACTGGAGAGGGAAACCGATTGCTCCATGGGTGTGTCCATAGACGCCATCAAGGAATTCGAATAGTACTGCTTCCGCAAGAACCCCATCTCCCCGCGAGACGGGATCTAGCGAGCGGCGTTGCGCTGCACCTGGAGTCTTTGCGAAAGCATGCTAGTCTCTGGTTTTTCGCGAAATGATCCATAGCGTAACTGATGTCCAAGGGCAGGAAAGAATACCCGCGGGAATAACTTGTTTGCTCCGGACGCAAAAGGGTGGAGCAATGGTCAACTGGGATCAACTTCCTGATATTCATCATCACTTCGAGGAGGGAAAGGGCTATGACGGATCTAAAAGAAAGGGCTTCGGCAGTACTGAAGGAGTTTAAAGGAGACAACTATGCCTTTGGCAGCGGTGTCCTGGACGATGCGCCCGGGAAATTCGCCGCTGAACTGGGGAAGAAGGCGCTCTTTGTCGGGCCTATTGAGTTCTCGTGGTTTCAGCCTATAAAGGAAAGGATCCTGAAATCGCTTGAAAAGGCGGGCGTGGAATTGGTGGACATAGCCAGGTCTGCGGCACCCAACGCCCCCTTTGTGGATGTCTACCGCATCCACAGCCACATAGTACACAAGAAACCCGACGTGCTGGTGGTGGGGGATGGGGGCTCCGGCATCGATGCCACAAAGGCGGCCGCCACGCTGGCTACCCTGGGTGACATAGAGCCCGAAATCGACCCCTTTTTCGGGGTAGGCCAGGTCACCAGGGTCTGCCAATCTTCGGAAAGGAGCATAATGCCTGTCGTCGCCGTAATGATGGCCGCGAGCTCAGGCGCGCATCTGACAAAATACTCCAATATTACAGACCCCGTGGCAGGGCAAAAGAAGCTGATCGTTGATGAAGCAATAATACCTCCCCGGGCCGTCTTTGATTATGATGTCACTGCCACCCAGCCCATGAGCCTCACCCTGGACGGTGGGCTCGACGGTATCGCCCACTGCCTGGAGGTCTACTTCGGGGCGCCCCAGGACATAATAGACCGGGCTCGCCAGGTGGCCGAACTTGGGATCGAGTTGATCATACAGGGCCTCACTCGCATCAAGAAGGATCGATCCGACATGGAGGCGAGGACCCTTCTCGGCCTGGGAACCGACCTCGGTGGATATGCCATCATGATAGGGGGGACCTCCGGTGCCCACTTGACGAGCTTTTCACTGGTTGACGTACTGAGTCATGGCAGGGCATGCGCGCTGATGAACCCTTACTATACCGTGTTCTTTGCTCCCGCCATTGAAGAGCAGTTAAGGGTTATAGGCGAAATCTACAAGAAATACGGTTACATAAAAGAAAATCTCAGCTCACTCTCGGGTCGAGACCTGGGTCTGGCCGTTGCCCGTGGAATGGTTGCTTTCAGCAAGTTCCTGGATTTTCCCACTTGCCTCAAGGATGTTGAAGGCATCAAGAAAGATCATATAACCAGGGCCCTTACGGCTGCGAAGGATCCACAGCTTGACATGAAGCTCAGGAACATGCCGGTCCCTCTGAATGCCGACCTGGTAGATGAGTATATGAAGCCCATTCTCGAAGCTGCATGGGACGGCGACTTTGAAAAGATAAAAACCATGTAGGCCCTTCGGATCCTGCCTTTTTCAGATGAGGGGGAATATGGCCGGAGGAAAGGGTTGAATCCATGAAACTTGATCTTCTCTACGGCAGGGATGGGTTGGCCGTGGACATACCCGATGATATTGATGTCACGGTCATCCGCAAACGCCCCATGACCCTCTTGTCAGACCCTTCGGGGGCGGTCCTGGAGGCCCTGGACAACCCGATAGAGAGCGAACCCCTGAGCGGTCTGGCCGGAAAAGGGAAAACCGCATGTATACTCATATGTGACATTACCCGTCCGGTCCCGAACGGCATCATACTTCCCCCTTTGATAGACACCCTCGTGAGGTCCGGTGTGTCCAAGGAACACATCCTGATACTCGTGGCCACGGGACTCCACCGGCCGAATGAAGGGGATGAGCTTAAAGAGATCGTGGGGTCTGAGAAGGTATTCAAGGAGATCCGCATCGAGAATCACTTTGCCAGGGACAGGGACGCCCACGTGGACCTGGGGAAGACCTCTTCAGGCATCCCTATTATGCTTGACAGGCGATTCGTGGAAGCCGATATCAAGATCGCCGTGGGCCTGGTTGAGCCTCATTTCATGGCAGGGTATTCTGGAGGACGCAAAGTAGTAGCCCCTGGGGCTGCCTATCAGGATACCATCCTGATGTTCCACACTGCCAAGATACTTGAGCACTGCAAGTCCGCCAACTGCGTCATAGACGGCAATCCCTTGCACGACACACTAATAGAAATCGTCCGTAGGGTTGGCGGCATACTTGCGGTAAATGTGGTTATTGACGAAGAAAGGCGAATAGGGTTCATCAATTTCGGAGACATAAAGGCAAGCCACCTCCTTGCGGTCGATTTCATGAGGAAATACGCTGAAGTGCCAATAGCTCGCAAGTTCAAGGTAATCATCACTACAAGTGCAGGCTATCCCCTGGACAGGACCTACTACCAGACGGTCAAGGGAATGGTCGGGGTAATCGACATACTCGAACCCGGAGGCACCATTATTATCGCCAGCGAGTGTTCCGAGGGTATGGGAAGCGCGGAATTTGTTGAAGCCCAGCGCCTGCTTTGCAGGATTGGTCCCGATCAGTTCATGTCCATCCTGTACGGGCGTGAGAAAGCCCTCATTGACGAATGGCAGACCGAAATGCTCGTAAAGGCCCTCCGCGCAGGAAAGATCCAGCTCTTTACGACAAAGCTACGGGAAGAAGACCGAAAAGACGTCTATGTTGAATTAATCCCCTCTATTGAAGAGGCCCTGGCCGAACACATCAAGACCAAGGGCCTCAAGGAGATTGCGGTGGTGCCCGAAGGACCGTACGTGATCCCCCTGTTCAGGGAAAGGCACGAGTAATGGGGCGAAGGGCCTGGACTCCGTCGCAGGAGCCGAGTATTGGCAAGAGAGTTATCTTATGTGTTTGGAGGCGAAAGAGATGATTGCCCAGTTATCCGTTTATCCCATCGGCGAGGGCACCAGTCTTAGCCGATTTGTGAAGAAAGGCGTGAAGATCATTTCCGAGTCAGGTTATCCCTATGAAATCGGTGGAATGAGCACGACCGTGGAGGTCCCGGACCTGGATGCCCTCTTCGACCTCGTAAAAAAGGTCCATGCCGCCCATGTGGCCGAAGGTGCAAAAAGGATCGTCATTGACCTCAAGGTGGACGACAGGAGGGACAAGAAGGCTACCATTCAATCTAAGAAAGCCGCGGTCACCCCTTCAAAATGATGGAGGGGAAATCCCGAATCACGAATTCCAATGAACTAAAGCCGCAGCTGGCTCCTTCGCCGTCGCAATGTCATTTGGTGCCTGGAACTTGGTGCTTTCTTGTCATTTGGTGTTTGGAATTTGGAATCTCCAACAAAGACAGTCTAACACTCTCCCAGGCCGACGCACCAGAAGTCATGAAAACGTCATTTCCACGGTGCCCAGGGTGGAAAAGTCCGCCCTGTAGGTGGAGCCCTTTTCTATCCCTATCATCGGAGTAAGGGTGCCGGTCATTATTATCTGACCCGCCTTCAAGTACTGGTCTCTTTCGGCAAGCTTTCCTGCCAGCCACGCCACAGCCCTTGCAGGGTGGCCCATCGCCATTTCACCCTTCCCTTCTGCAATAGGGGTTCCGTCCTTGGACAGGGTCACGGTTTCCCCCAGGAGGTCTACACCCTCAACGGGATGCCATTCCCCTGAAAGTACCACCCTGGCAGAGCATCCGTTGTCCGCAAAGAATTCCTCGTAGGAACATTTCCAATCCTTCAGCCTCGCGTCGCAGATCTCGAAGGCTCCGCACACCCCTCCGGTGGCCTCCAGGACCGCCCAGGTCGAAATATCCCTTCCCCTCAAATCACGTTTGAGCTTGAAACATATCTCACACTCGATCTTCGGCGCAATCAGCTCTCCCATGTCGAGCCTGCCACCGGACTCAAGGATCATACTCTCCATGAGATAACCATAGGTGGAATCAGGGAAGCCCAGTTGTTTCCTGACTTGCTCGTTTGTCAGCCCCACCTTGTAGCCTGCCAGTTTTTCGCCCTGATCGAGCCGTCTCTGGATACTTATCTCGCATATCCGAAATGCCTCATCGAGGGTTGGGCCTTCCTGGAAAAGTTTTGAAAGGGGATCTATGGGGGCCCTTTCCTCTTCCGCCTTCCGGAGTAACTCCGCTGCCTTTTGGGTGTCCATCACACAAGCCTCCTTCGAGTCTCGATTGACCAGAGGGGTAAGATGATTCAGCCTTCCTGGACCCTTTCTATGGTAACCTTGGCGCCACTCTTTACTCCCTTGAAGATTGTCGGGTCTCCCTCCACCCTGCCGAACCTGTTTACGGGGCTCGCAGCCCTGATCTCATCCCCCCTGCTGGCCGGTGTTCGGCCGAAAAAGATGCAAAAGGCGCTGCCAGGCGGCCAGTAACCCAGCTCCCCCATTTCCACCACGTCCGTGGCATCAGGGGCTTCCTGCACTGAAACCGGTATTCCAAAGTATATCTCTTCGCCCCATGTGTTGGCAGTGCCTTCGATGGGGAGATTTTCCCATAGGGCATCGGCAGTCGGGTTATCATAAAGGCTTGCAGTTACCGATACACTTCCTGCGGCTATCTTGATTTTTCGCATCTTTCTTCCCCCGCGCCTTTAAATGTCCAGGGCAGATCACCGATCAAGAGTCTTCCGAATAGATCTCCGATGCCGCCTCCGGGGCGCCGCCATTTACCTTGACTCCCTCTGCCCTCAAAACGGTCTCCAGGGCAGCAAGGAATAACAGGACGTTCCTTCTGGAGGAGGTATGCCCCATGAGACCCACGCGCCATATCTTTCCTGCCAGGTCACCGAGTCCTCCTCCGATTTCTATCCCGAAATCCTTGAGCAGGGCGCCCCTTACCTTCACGTCGTCCGCCCCATCCGGTATGCGGATGGTATTCAACGTGGGCAGCCTTTCCCCTTCAGGCACCAGCATGGAAAGGCCCATTGCCTCCACCCCGGCGACAAGCGCCCTGNNNNACGCAGGGCATAGTTCGTGTTTATGGGGCCTGTATGATGGTATGCCCTTGTATCGCCGTTCCAGTAAGTCTTCAACAGCCCCATATCAAGGTAGAGGCTTACCACGGGTGTCTTGCGTTCCCTGACCGTTTCCATCGCCCTTTCGTTGAAGGATACTGGCGCAAGCCCGGGCGGGCAGGATATACATTTTTGGGTCCCGCTGTAAGCCACGTCAATACCCATCCTGTCGAGTGCTACGTCCATACCACCCAGGGAGGTAACCATGTCTGCCAAAAACAGCGCACCGGCTTCGTGCGCTATCCGGGCCAGCTCCTCCACGGGCTGGCAGGCACCGGTCGAGGTCTCCGCATGAACCGCTGCCACAAGCTTTGGACTCATCCCCTTTACTGCGCTCCGGACCTCTTCCGGATCTATTGCCCTTCCCCATTCACCTTGCACCCGGGTGAGTTTCGCGCCCAGGCGATTCGCGATGTCACACATCCTCGCGCTGAACACACCGTTGACGCAGACGACGACTTGGTCTCCGGGCTCTATCAGGTTTGCCAGGCATGCCTCCATACCGGCGGTACCCGTCCCCGAAACTGATATCGTCATCTCATTTCCGGTCTGGAAAACGAACCTCAGCAGTTCCTTTACATCGTCCATCACTGACAGGTAATAGGGGTCCAGGTGGCCGACACACGGCGCCGCCATTGCCTGCATCACCCTCGGGTGCACATTGCTGGGCCCCGGGCCCATCAGTATCCTCTCGCCTGGGTCTATGCCTCTGAAATCATTAGGATTCACTTCCATTTTACTCTCCTCGCAGAAATTACCGTCGGGCGATTTCCTTGCTTCAAGCCCGCCTTGCTCTACCACCTCCATTCAGCCGGCTACGTTGGCTAGGCTGAGTATAGGTGAGAAGGGGTCGCCCTGTCAACTGCATGTTGCCTGAAGCCAGATCCCGGGTCCCAGGGCACTCATTTTTCCTCTCCCTCGAGCAGTTTGTTGATAAACTGGGGGGTTGTATATATTGCGAATTTTTGCTTTCTCAACCTGGCATTCAAGAGATTGTGTACGCAGGAGTTGCACTCCGTCAACACTATTTCCGCGCCGCATTGCTCCGCCTCCTTCAGCCTGCGCCTTGCCATGTCTATGGAGTTCCTGGCATAGGCGGCCCTTACACCTCCCCCGGCCCCGCAGCAAAGGGCGTTCTCGTGGTGACTTTTCATCTCCACAAAGTCAGGGGCAATCCTCCTGATCGTCTCGCGCGGCTCCTCGTATATCCCGCAGTGCCTGCCCAGGTCACAGGGATCATGATAGGTGACACGCCTCCCTGTCTTCACGCCAAGGTCAATATCTTTCAAAAACTGGCTGATATGGATGATATCGACGCCCTTGCGCCTGAGATCTTCATATTGAGGCCTCTCCGTGAAAGTCCTGTAGCAATAGGGGCACCCGGTGATAAGGGTACCGGCTCCCGTGCTGAGCACGCGTTCGGTATTTCTTCGAGCAAGCTGCTCATTGATTTGATACCCCACATCCTCCAGGACACCGCTACAGCAGACCTCGTCGATGAGGGTGTAATCCACCCCGAGGCGATCCAGGAGTTTCAGCACGTCCCTGGTAGCCTCCTCTTCCCTGTAGGACCCCACGCAGCCCACGAAATATACCAATTCCGCCTTCCTGTTCCTCGCCCCGGGGAAGTCCGGGGCCTCTTCTTCCCCGTAAATGTTGTCGTATCTGCCGAGGATCTCGCTCATTCCCTTCAACGCTGGATGATAAATACCCTCTCGTGCCATATCTTTTCTTGCTTCAACAACGATTTGAGGCACCTTGATGTCAGATGGGCAATTGTTCGTGCAACCCGCACAGGTGGTGCACTGAAAAAATGCCTCGCTCAGTTCCTCATCCAGTTCAATATTGCCCTCCATTACCTCCTTGAGTACCAGGATCTTTCCCCTGGCATTGAGGGCTGGCCTCAGTGTCAGGCCATAGATGGGGCATACGGCCTGGCAGAACCCGCATCGAGAGCATTTGAGGATTTGTTCGCGGAACTTCTCTTCGAATCCGTATCTCCTCACCATAATCCAGGCTCCAGAATCTTTTTTGGGAGTAAGAAGGCTCACAAAGGGCTGGCCACCGCTCGGACCGCAATCGGGCCTGCCCAAATCGGCTCCTTTCTCCTGCTTTTGTTAATGAAGTTCTGGGCAACCCGACAGGGAGCAGGGGGTAGCCCAGGGAACGCTAAATTAACCCAAAACGAAAAAGGGGGCAACAGATTTCTCTGAAGAGGGCCGCCTGATGCGCATGTTTTCTGCCCCCGCGCCTCTTTTACCTTGACTATAGGGGGCATATGGATTACAAGCATACGTTCAACTTATACAAATGATTAGGATTTATTACTTGCCACTTGTGTCTGAGATGGAATCTAATGGATGCGAACACATCCTCGGCTTATTAGGCTGACGAGAACTGCGGAGTGGCGCCCTTGAAAAAGCGGCCAAGGGCACAAGATCTTTTCTATCAAGCCACCCATAGATCTGTGGTCCGCTCTCCAGCCAAAAGGCCGGCGTGCCGCTTCTATGGCCTTGCGACGCATTCGCACCCCATGTCGGACCAGTGCTATCCCTAATGACTATGACAATAGATGCCCCTCAAGGACTCCATCCCGGGCGGGGCCTCTGTCATATCTGGGCCATTTCAGGACCCGGGCAATCTGAATTCGATCATTATCAAGGTATGGTGATATGGAGAAGAGCAGTTCCATCCTAGAGGACCGGAGGAAAAAGGCTGAGAAACTCAAAGCCATGGGCGTACAGTTGTATCCGGCCGGCTATGAGTATGACATTACTGCCCGAGAGGCATTTGACCGCTTTGACAAGGTAAGCGCCGAATACCTGAAAGAAAATAGAAAAGTTTTCTCCATGGCCGGCAGGATAATGTCCATCCGTGATTTCGGAAGGGCCTCATTTATCCACCTAAAGGACGCTACCGGCCGCATTCAGGCTTACATCCGAAAGGACAAGGTGGGCGAGCTCCAGTACAGGGTATTCAAACTCTTAGACATAGGTGATTTCATCGGGATCAAAGGATCCTTCTTCCGTACCAGGACCAACGAGCTGACCATCCTGGCAAAGGAAATCAAACTGCTGTCCAAATCCATGCGGCCTTTGCCGGAAAAGTGGCACGGGTTGAGCGACGTTGAAACCAGATACAGGCAGCGGTACCTGGATCTCATCGTTAATGACCCGGTAAGAGAGGTCTTCATCCGCCGAACCAAGATATTACAATCCATCAGAAATTTTTTCATGGCCAGGGGTTTCCTCGAGGTGGAGACCCCTATGATGCAGCCCATACCGGGAGGTGCTACGGCAAAGCCATTCAAGACCTTTCACAACGCCCTCGGCATCAACCTCTATCTGAGGGTCGCCCCTGAGCTCTATCTCAAGAGGCTGGTTGTCGGCGGGATGGAGAAGGTCTTTGAAATCAACAGAAACTTCAGGAACGAAGGGATTTCTGTCCAGCACAACCCCGAGTTCACAATGCTGGAGTTCTACATGGCCTATGCCACCTACGAAGATCTTATGGCCCTGACCGAAGAACTCCTGAGCACGTTGGTCAAAGAAATATTTGCAAAAACTACAATCGTCTATCAAGGAAATGAAATTGATTTCACCCCTCCCTGGGAGAGAATATCCCTCTTCGATTCCCTTAGAGAGATCGGTGGGGTAGAGGAGTCGGTGCTCAGAGACAAGGACGCCGCTATCGACTTTGCCAGGTCCAGGGAGATCGTGCTTACAAAACGGGACTCCCTTGAGCAGATACTGGCCAAGATATTCGACCAGACCGTCGAGCCCAATTTGATCAGGCCGACATTTGTTTATGGTTATCCAGCGGAGATATCCCCCCTGTCCAGGAGAAACGACCAAAACCCCCAACTTACTGACAGGTTTGAGCTTTTCATCGGCGGCAAAGAGATCGCCAACGCTTTTACGGAATTAAACGATCCCGAAGATCAAAGAAAAAGGTTCGAGCAGCAGGTCGCTCTAAGGGAATCAGGGGATGAAGAGGCACAATTCATGGATGAAGACTATGTCACTGCCCTGGAATACGGCCTCCCCCCCACGGCAGGGGAGGGAATCGGCATAGACAGGCTGGTAATGCTTCTAACTGATTCTCCCTCCATCAGGGACGTGATACTGTTCCCCCAAATGAGGCCCAGGAAAGATTAAACTCCACAGACCTAGCGATGCGGTCATGTATTTTGAATTCTTCATAGGGTTGAGGTACCTGAAGGCCAAGAGAAAACAGGCCTTTGTCTCTGTAATCACCGTAATATCGGTTGTAGGGGTAATGATGGGTGTCATGGCCCTGATTGTGGTGCTCTCGGTCATGAACGGCTTCAGGCAAGACCTCATGTCCAAGATCCTTGGGGTGAATTCCCATCTCCTGGTATTGAGCTATGAAGGGGCCTTTTCCCGTTACGGCGATGTGGCGAGAAAGGTCGAGTCAGTGAGGGGCGTGGTCGCGACGACACCTTTCATTTACGGACAGGTTATGATAAACAGCCTGGGAACCGCTTCAGGCGCCTATCTCAGGGGGCTGGATACCAATACTGCCCCAGGGGTCATCGGCATCAAGGACATGATAAAGCAAGGCGCCCTGTCTTCCTTGGACAGGACTCACCAGGGACTCCCTGGAATCATAGTCGGGAAGGAACTGGCGGGGCGATTGGGGGTGCGACCGGGAGACATACTGACCGTCATCTCTCCCTTTGGAAAGCTGACACCTCTGGGAAGGGTTCCAAGTACTCGAAAGTACAAGATAACGGGCATCTTTGACTCTGGAATGTATGAGTATGATTCAAGCCTCGTATTTGTCTCTCTAAAGGAGGCCCAGGATTTCCTGGGAATGGGCGATCGTGTCACCGGCCTTGAGGTCAGGGTGACGGAAGTGGAAAAGGCAGACCGTATTGGTGAGGCCATATCAGAGAAACTTGGCATGCCATTCTGGACCAAGGACTGGAAGCTGATGAACAAGACCCTGGTTTCCGCCCTCCGGCTCGAGAAAATTACCATGTTCATAATACTGACCATGATCGTCCTGGTCGGAGCACTTAACATCATCAGCACACTGGTCATGGTGGTAATGGAAAAGACGAGAGATGTTGCTATCCTGAGGGCCATGGGTGCAACCGCGAGGAGCATAATGAACATCTTCATGCTCCAGGGCCTCTTGGTAGGAACGGCCGGCACCATTGCCGGGCTTGCTTCAGGCCTTGGTCTCTGCAAGGTGCTCGCCAAGTACAAGTTCATAAGGCTCCCATCGGACATCTACTATATCTCAACTCTGCCGGTAGGGGTCGAGTTCTCAGACGTAGTGTTCGTCGCGATATCAGCCGTAGTTATCTCTTTCCTTGCTACCATCTACCCTTCCTGGCACGCCTCCAGGTTAAACCCTGTCGAGGCATTGAGATACGAATAGAGGGGCACCGGCCTGGAAAGACTCCCGGTAGGCGGTTATGTTAGAACTATTAGACGTGCACAAGAGTTTCATCCACAACGGGATCACTATTGAAGTCCTGAAAGGGATTAACCTTGTCATAAGGCCCAGGGACAACGTTGCGATAACGGGCGCATCTGGAGTGGGAAAATCGACCCTCCTGAACATAATGGGGACCCTCGAACCACCGAGCAGCGGGAGCGTAAAGTTCGAGGGAAAGGATATCGGTGAGTTGCCTGAGTCTGAGCTGTGCAGTTTGAGAAATCGAGCCATTGGTTTCGTTTTTCAATTCCATCACCTCCTGCCCGAGTTCAACGCCCTGGAAAATACCACAATTCCCGCCCTGATAGCCGGGATAGGCAAGAAAAAAGCAATGGAAACAGCCAGGGAGATACTTCTCCGTGTGGGACTCGAAGGGCGGCTGAAACACCGGGTAGGAGAACTTTCCGGGGGGGAACAGCAAAGGGTGGCCATTGCAAGGGCCTTGCTCATGGACCCCAAGATATTGTTGGCGGATGAGCCTACCGGGAACCTGGATCAAAGGACGGGTGACGAGATAGCGGACCTCCTACTTGATCTCAACCAAGATAAGGGTCTTGCCTTGGTTATAGCGACTCACAATCAGCGGTTGGCCGGCAGGATGTCTCTCAGATTGGAGATTATGGATGGGCGAATTCAATGAGAATTTCATATCCACCCGGGTCCTCGAAAAACCACAATCCAGTTGAGGTATGCAGGGTAAGAATCCGTGGAGCAGTATTGACTCTTCTATTGTTGGTCTTCACTCCCCTTCTCGCAGGCGCCCAAGAGGATGAGAAGGTGGCAGTGCTGCCATTCAGGGTTTTCACCCCTTCCCCCATGGTCCATCTTCAGCGCGGACTCCAGGAAATGTTTACCTCTCGTCTGGCCGCAAAGGGTATCCCTGTCATCAGCCCGGACAGGATAAACAGACATCCAGAAGCCCTGACGCACCCTTTCGAGTTTGATAAAATGCTCTCTATCGGTAAGGACCTCAGGGCGGACTGGGTAATTTCAGGAAGTCTTACTCAGGTCGGAAAAAATATCAGCCTGGACATCAGGGTCTTGGACATTGCCAAGGAAAAGGGGCCCTTCCCGGTTTTCATGACAGAGGAGGACATGGACAGGTTGGCCGTAGCGGTAGACAGGGCGGTTACGAGCATCTACAACATGGTCCTCGGGGTTGAGCAGATTGACTCCATTGTCATAAAGGGGAATCGGAGGGTCGATACGGACGCCATCCTCTCCGTGATAGAAAGCAAGAAAGGCGACAGCCTGGACCCTGACAAGCTTGACCAGGATCTCAGGTCCATATTTCAAATGGGGTACTTTACTGACGTGAAGATAGAGACCCAAGAAGGTCCTAAAGGGAAAGTAGTCATCATAACCGTCAAGGAGAAACCGTCCATTGCCAAAATATCCTTTGAAGGAAACAGGAAGGTAAAGGACAAGGACCTGTTGAAAGAAGTAGGCATCAAGTTGTATTCTATTCTGGACAGGGCTGAGGTCAGAGACAGTATAAACAGATTGAAAGACTACTATCACAAGAAAGGTTACTACGGGGTCGAGATCAAAGAAAAAATCTTGGAGCTTCCTAACAATGAAGTCTCTATCATATACCAGATCAACGAGGGAGAGAAGATATATATAAGGAAGATCCAGTTTATCGGTAACAAGGAATTTGATGACGGGGAGCTCAAGGACGTCATCACGACCAAAGAGAAAGGCCTTTTCTCCTGGTTCACCAAATCCGGCCTCCTGGACAGGAAGAGACTGGAATTCGACCGCGAGAAACTGCTCTCCTTTTATTACAATCATGGTTACATAAAGGCAAAGGTGGGTGAGCCGAAGATAACCTATGAAAAGGGCAAGGGAATCACCATTACCATAGAAATTGTCGAAGGCCCCAAATACCGCGTCAATGAAGTAAAGGTCACCGGAGATCTGATAATGCCGCCTGAAGAGCTCCTCGGAAAGGTCAAGATCAACAAGGAGGAGTTCTTCAACAGGGAGATTGTTGGAAAGGATACCCTCACCCTGAGGGGTATTTATGCCGATCAAGGCTATGCCTATGCCGAGGTCATCCCGCTCACAAAAGAGGATGAGAAAAGAAAGGTCGTTGATATTACTTACAGGATTTCAAAGGGAAAGAAGGTCCGTTTCGAGAGGATAAATATCTCAGGAAACACGAGGACCAGGGACTACGTCATCAGGCGAGAGCTCAAGGTGGTCGAGAGGGGCCTGTTTTCAGCCTCGGGGCTCAGAAGGAGTACCCAGAACCTTCACAGGCTCGGCTATTTCGAAGACGTCCAGATCAAGACGAAGAGAGGGAGCCGGGATGATCTCATGGTCTTGGACATCGAGGTGAAAGAGCAACCCACCGGCTCTTTCATGGCCGGACTGGGGTATAGCGCCTTCGAGAAGACCACGGCTACTTTCCGCCTCCAGGAGAACAACCTGTTCGGAAGGGGCCAGAGTGCGGCCATATCCGCTGAGATCAGCACGCGCACCCTCGAATTCAATATCAGGTTTACCGAGCCCTGGTTTACGGGCAGACCTATCTCCGCCGGGATTGACATCTATAATTTCAAGAGGGAATATGACGAGTATACCAAGGATAGTACGGGGGGAGCACTCAGGATGGGATTCCCCCTTAAATGGTTCGATGAATATACGAGGGGTTCTGCAAATTATACTTACGATGACGCCTTTATCAGCGACGTGGCGGAAACTGCGGCCATTGAGATCAAGGATATGGAAGGGAGAAACATAACGAGCCTTTTGAGACTGGCCATAACGAGAGATTCGAAGGACAGGCTCTTCAATACGACGAGGGGCTCCCTGAACAAGATCCTGCTGGGATATGCCGGAGGCCTCCTGGGAGGTACCGTTGCATACGACAGGCTTGAGCTTACCTCGGCATGGTTTTTCCCGTTCCGCTGGGAAACCGTCTTTCATATTAAAGGAAGGCTGGGGTATCTCAGGGACAGGCCGGAGGATGGGACCCTGCCTGTATACGCCAAATACCGTATCGGGGGCATCAAGAGCGTCCGCGGATTTGAGGAATACAGCATCTCGCCCCGAGACCCGGTAACCGGAGACCGCATCGGCGGAGAAAAGATGATGATATACAACGTTGAGTATCGTTTTCCTCTTTTCAAGGATCAGGGAGTCACTGGGGTCGTGTTCTTTGACGCAGGCAACGTGTGGACAAAGGAGGAGAACTACAACTTTGGTGACCTGAGGAAATCAGCGGGGGTCGGCATCAGGTGGTACTCTCCTGTGGGGCCCCTCCGCTTGGAATATGGTTTTATCCTCGACAGGAGAGAGGATGAACCGACCGGGAACATGGAGTTCGCTCTGGGGGGGCTGTTCTAGCATACCCTCGAGAGCGCTGTGAACTTTTGCAAAAACCTTTTTCTCACGGAGGAAGACAATGAACCGAGTTTTGGGATACATATTACTCATATTCCTCACAGGACTGATCCACGGAAACGCCTTGGGGGCCAGCCCAAGCAAGATAGGTTTTGTGGACATACAGAAATTCCAGAAAAACTCCAAGGCCTTCTTGGCAACAAGCATGGAGATCAGGAAGAAATTCGAGGCCCTGGAGAAGAAATTGACCAAGGAAAAAGAGGACTACAGGAGGCTGGAGGAGGAATTCAAGAAACAGAGCATGATGCTCAGCCTGGATGCCCAGGAGGACAAGAAGAGGGAGCTCCAGAGGAAAAAGAGGTATATTAAATATCTTGTCGATGACTACACCCAGGAAATGAAATCCCTGGAAATGGAAGAAAAGATGAAAATCATCAGGGAAATAGGCAAGATAGTGAAGAAGATCGGTAAAAAGGAGGGGTTTGCCCTTATCGTGGAAAAGAGCGCCATGGGCATTATCTTTGCACACCCTGCCTTGGATTTGACAGACAGGGTCGTCGAGACCTATGATAAAATCAACCTCAAATAGGACCCCGGGGATCGTTTTGGAATACAAGCTGAAAGATATTGCAGAGCTGGTCGGGGGAGAAGTAGTTGGTGACGGGAATGTAATCATAACCGGCATCAATTCCCTGGACCAATGTGAACCGGGAGAGATTTCCTTTTACTTTGATGCCCGTTACAGGGAAAGCCTTGAGAGGACAAGGGCTTCGGCTGTCATTACATCCTCCAGGACCGACCTGTATGGAGGGCACCAGGTGATAGTTTCAAACCCGGCCCTCGCCTATGCCAAGGTAGCAGGGCTTTTCTCGACGGAACTTCCAAGGTACCCCGGAATCAGCAAGGAGGCACACGTAGAGAAAACCTGCCGCATGGGCGATGAGGTATCTGTTTATCCCTTCGTGTATATTGGCAAAGAAGCAGAAATTGGTGACCGGGTGACACTTTTCCCAGGTGTCTTTGTCGGAGATAGGGTAAGGATAGGTGCAAGGACCGTTATCTATCCCAATGTCACCATAATGCAGGACTGTGTGATCGGAAATGATGTCATCATCCATGCGGGCTGTGTAATAGGCAGCGATGGTTTCGGTTTTGTGAGGGACGATGCAAAAAGCGTCAAGATCCCCCAGATAGGGATCGTTCAGATCGATGACGAGGTGGAGATCGGGGCGAATTCAACCATCGACAGGGCCGCCCTTGGAAAGACGTGGGTAAAGCGCGGAGTCAAGACTGACAACCTTGTTCAAGTAGCCCACAACGTGATTGTCGGCGAAGATACGGTTATCGTGGCTCAGACCGCACTGGGCGGCAGTGTCAGGGTGGGAAAAGAGGCGGTTATCGGGGGACAGGTGGCAATCTCAGACCACGTCACCATCGGCGACCGGGCCATGATCGGGTCCCAGTCCGGGGTCCCAAAATCTATTCCGAAAGGATCGGTGGTCTCCGGTACTCCTGCCATGCCCCATCGGCTGTGGCTCAGGGCAAGCAGCCTGGTAGCCAGGCTGCCGGAACTCAACGAACGGTTGAGAAAAGTGGAAAAGCTCATCAAACAAATCCAAAAAAAGGTTGAGAAATAGCAGGGGAACAGGCAAGGACATCATGGAAATCCATCCCAGCGCAGTAGTCAGCCCCCGTGCCGAGTTGGGAGAGGGGGTAAGGATAGGCCCGTACAGTGTCATTGGTGACAACGTCAAAATCGGCCGGGAAACCACAATCGCTTCACACGTAGTGATAGACGGCCATACGACCCTCGGCGAGCGTAACAGGATATACCCATTTGTTACCATCGGATCCCCTCCCCAGGATGTGGGCTACCGTGGAGAAGATACAAGACTCATCATAGGCGATGAGAATATCATAAGAGAGTATGCCACCATAAACAGGGCTACTACCAAGGAGCAGTGGCAGACCGTCATCGGAGATGGCAATTATATCATGGCATACGCCCATATAGCACACGACTGCAAACTGGGCAATGATATCATCATGTCGAATGTCGCCACCCTGGGCGGGCATATTATCGTTGGAGATCATGCCATCTTGGGAGGGATGGTCGCGGTCCATCAGTTCGTTAGGATCGGGCCCTATGCCTTCCTGGGGGGAAAATCAGGTGTGGACAGGGATGTCCCTCCTTTCATGATAACCGCCGGACCGCGCGCCAAGCTTTACGGGATTAACGGAAGGGGGCTCAAGAGGCACGGTTTTCCCCAGGAGAAAATAGAAAAGTTGAAGAAGGCCTACAGGATCATTTGGCGAGACCACAGGAGACTCAGCGAAGGAATTGAGCAGGTGAAGAGAGAAATAGAGCCCTTTCCCGAACTTGAGCTCCTCCTTGGTTTCCTCGATGAGTCAAAAAGGGGCGTCTTGCGCTAAGGGTATGGATGTAATTCCAGTGGCCGACGGAAGTGGAACAATAGGCATAATTGCAGGAGGTGGCCAGTTCCCTCTTATGATCGCTGAGGCGGCAAGGAGTAAAGGGATCAGGGTGGTGGCAGTCGCCCATCACGGCGAAACAGACCCAAGTTTGTCCCAAGGGGTGGACGAGATATTCTGGGTCAAACTTGGGCAATTGGGCAGGATCATAAAGGTTTTGAAGAAATCAGGGGTCAAGAAGACCCTGATGGCGGGCACCATCAATAAGGGGCGAATGTTTGAAAACATCAGGCCTGATCTCAAGGGCTTCGCCATAATGTCGAAACTGGCCATTTTTCACGATGACGATATTCTTAGGGCAGTAGCCCAGGAATTGGCCAAAGAAGGCATCGAGATACTCCCTTCAACAGAATTCATGCCCGAGCTCCTCACACCTCCAGGCAACCTTACCAGGAGAAGGCCCTCCAGGTCAGAAAAGGAAGACATACGCTTCGGCTGGAAGATGGCCAAGGAATTGGGACGCCTGGATATAGGGCAGTGCGTGGTCGTCAGGAGGAAGACAGTGTTAGCCCTCGAAGCCATTGAGGGGACCAACGAGACGATAATCCGTGGAGGAAGGCTGGCCAGGGAAAAGGCAGTGGTTGTCAAGGTGAGCAAGCCCAACCAGGATTACCGTTTTGACCTCCCTTCTGTGGGGCTTGATACAATAGAGGTCATGTCCAGGGTCAGGGCAAGCGTGCTGGCCCTTGAGGCAGGAAGGACCCTGCTTTTTGACAGGGACAAGACGATCGACCTCGCTGACAAAGTGGGAATCTCTATCGTTTCCCTTGAGAAAACGGACTGAACCGCGCCCATGGGGGTGAAGATGCATACCAATAGAGCGTTGCAGTGAATTTGACAAAGGACGTATCGCAATCTTGAGACAATGAGCCAGGGGATGGGGCCTAATATGACGGATCGAAAGCTGAGAATCGGTGTCATAGGCGTTGGGCACCTGGGTGAATATCATGTGCAAAAATACAGAGAAATGCCTGAGGTACACCTGGTCGGCGTGGTCGATATCAACAAGGAGCGAGCCGAAGAAATTGGCCGGCGCTATCAGACCAACTCTTTTTTGAACCACCATGATATCCTGGAAAAAGTCGATGCGGTCAGCCTGGCCGTTCCTACGGAAACCCATTACGATGTAGCCAAGGATGTTCTATCCATGGGTGTACATCTCCTTATTGAAAAGCCCATCACCTACCACCTTGAGCCCGCTGATACCCTGATCGCCCTGGCGAAAGACAACAATCTGGTCCTCCAGGTGGGCCTGGTGGAAAGATTCAATCCCGCCGTGGTCGGTGTTGAATCCATGGTAGGAGACATGGTTTTCATTGAGTCCCACAGGATGAATACGTTTACTACCAGGGGGACTGACGTGGACGTGGTTCTGGACCTCATGATACATGACCTCGACATCATCCTTCACTTGGTCCATTCAGAGGTCAAGGAGATCCATGCAGTGGGCATGACCGTGCTGACCGGAAAGACTGATATTGCAAACGCGCGCATAATCTTTGAAAACGGTGTTGTGGGAAATCTCACCGCAAGCAGGGTTTCTGACAGGGTCACCAGGAAGATCAGGATATTCCAGCCTGACGCCTATCTGGCGATCGACTGTCATAGAAGGGAGTTGAGCGTGACTCAGCTGGATGACACCACCCAGGGGAAGAATCCCTTTCCCCCGGTCGTGACAAAGAAGATCAGCTATCCGGGGCGGGACCCGCTCAAAGACGAGATATCCTCCTTTGTCAATGCGGTCATCAATGGGGCTGAACCCGTTGTACCGGGGGAAGACGGAAGAAGGGCGCTCAAATATGCGCTTGAGATAATCCAGCAAATCGAAAAGGGTTGCAAAGAATTCCTGACCATTTGCTGATACCTGAACGGCTTGGCGGAAAAATTGGGCAGTAAGCGTGTGGTGATAGTCGCTGGTGAGGCCTCCGCGGATTTGCACGGAGCCAATTTGGTGCTCTCCATGAAGAAGCTTGATCCTGGGATCAGGTTCTTCGGGATCGGCGACAAGGAGATGGAGGAGGCAGGTGTAGAAATCCTGTTTTCGTCATCGGAGATGGCGGTTGTGGGGATCACCGAGGTCTTTGCCAGATTCCCCGCCATACTCATGGCATTCTCCAGGATGAAATCCTTTTTGAAAGAGACCAGGCCTGATCTGCTTATCTTGATTGATTATCCTGATTTCAATATCAGGCTGGCGGGCGTTGCAAAAAGATACAATGTGCCGATCCTGTATTATATTAGTCCCCAGGTATGGGCATGGAGGAAGGGCAGAGTCAAAAAGATTGCCGATCGGGTGGATCGAATGGCGGTCATCTTCCCTTTTGAAGAGGAATTCTACCGGGAGTGCAACATAGACGTTGAATACGTGGGCCATCCCCTGATGGATACCATACCCCACAATCCAAGCAAGGCCCTTGCCTTGAAAGAGCTGGGACTTGAAGAGACGTCGCCCGTCTTGGGACTTTTGCCCGGCAGTCGAAAAGAGGAGGTAAAAAACCACCTCCCTGCCATGGTCGAGGCTGTTGAGATTCTTGCATCGCGGTATGGCGGGCTCCAATGTGTCCTGCCAATTGCCTCGACCATTCCGAAAGACCTCATATTCCCCATCATAGAGCCCAGCCCCGTGCCCATAAGAACCACCGGGGGGATGTTAGGCAAATCCCTGGCCGCCTGCGACCTGGCCCTTGTAACCTCGGGGACCGCAACCCTTGAAACAGCCATTGCGGGAATACCCATGATCGTAGTCTACAAGCTGTCGCCTTTATCTTTCTGGCTGGGGAAAAGGATAGTTAAGGTCCCTTTTATCAGCCTGGTAAACCTTGTGGCTGGCGAAATGGTTGTGCCTGAATTGATCCAGGATGATGTCAACCCACAGAGGTTGGCTGAAGAGAGCGTTCTTCTCCTTGAGGATGGCACAAGGAGAATCAATATGGTAAAAGACTTGGAGAGAGTGAAGGAACGACTCGGAAAGGGAGGGGCCTCAGAAAGGGCTGCTCGAATAGCTGTAGATATGATTAGATGAGGAGCCCTTCGCCTTCTCACAAAGAGAGCAAAAGCAAGTACATGTGAACGTTGTCCACTTTGGTGGAGAAGTACCATGTCAAAGATTGTTCTGGTAGTAGATGACGAGGAATCCATTCTTAAGTCGTTACAAGGGATCCTGTCGGACGAGGGCTTCGAGGTCTTGTGTGCGAAGAGCGGAATGGAGTGTCTCCAGAGAATAGAGGAGACCTTACCCGATATTGTGCTCCTGGATATCTGGATGCCTGATATGGACGGGATAGAAACCCTGGTGAAAATCAAGGAGAACTATCCCGCCCTCCAGGTGCTCATGATGTCCGGACACGGAACCATAGAGACAGCGGTCAAGGCGACCAAACTGGGGGCTTACGACTTCATAGAGAAACCCCTATCACTGGAAAAGGTTCTCCTGTCCATTAACAATGCCCTCGATTATTACCGGCTGGAGGAGGAGGTCAACCTATTAAAGGCCAAAGAGCGGGACAAATATAGAATAACAGGCAACAGTGAAGCCATAAGAGAAGTAAAGGAACAAATAAGGATAGTCGCTCCCACCAATGCTTGGGTACTCATATCAGGTGAGAACGGGACCGGGAAGGAACTTGTCGCCCATACCATCCACAGACTGAGCAAGCGAAGCCACAAGCCTATGATCGAGGTCAACTGTGCGGCTATACCAGAGGAACTAATCGAAAGCGAACTGTTCGGGCACGAGAAGGGGGCCTTCACCGGTGCGGGCGCCATGAAAAAGGGCAAGTTCGACCTTGCGCACGAGGGGACCCTCTTCCTGGACGAAATAGGTGATATGAGCCTGAAGGCGCAATCAAAGACCTTGAGGATTCTTGAGGAGCAAAAGTTTGAGAGGGTGGGAGGATCAAGGACCATACACGTGGACGTGAGGGTCATCGCAGCCACAAACAAGGATCTGGAAGCAGAGATCAAAAAAGGTACCTTCAGAGATGACCTTTACTTCAGGCTGAACGTTATCCCCATAAGAGTCCCCCCCCTGCGTGAACGGATTGAAGATATCCCGGAACTTGTCAACGAATTCCTCAAGGAGATAGCCAGGAACACCAATCTTGATCAAAAGGAGTTTTCAGAGGAAAGCATCGAGGTATTGAGAAAGTACCACTGGCCCGGCAACGTCAGGGAACTGAAAAACCTGGTCGAGCGAATGGTGATCATGACAAGAAACAGCATAATACGCGCAAGGGACATTCCACCCCCTTACAATCTCGAATCAGGCCTCAAGGACGACCTTGAATCTTCTCTCATGGCCTCTTCATACAAGGAGGCCAAGGCCAGGTTCGAAAAGGCATTCATCGCAAAAAAGTTGAAGGAATTCAGAGGAAACATCTCCCAGACAGCGGAAGCCATCGGCATTGAAAGGAGCAATCTGCACAAGAAGATAAAGGCATATCGCCTGAACAATGTCAAGAGCTGATAGCCAGGTTGATCCTCTCCCATACCTCCTTTCTCCCCTCCCTTGTCCTGGCAGAAAACAGAACCGGGTCTTCCGGGCAAAGGTCCTCAAGCTCCTTTCCAACGACCTCCTTTCTAAGGCGCGCCTTCTGCCGCGAAAGCTTGTCTGCCTTTGTCATAACAGGGATGGCTTTGATCCCGTAGTGTCGCAACCAGTTCAACAGGTCCCTGTCCCCTTCCGTCGGATCCCTCCTTACATCCATAATAACAACGACCGCCTTCAGGTTGTCCCTCACCCTCAGGTAGTTCTCTACCAGGTCGCTCCAGGCCCTCCTCATACTCAAGGGGACACGGGCATAGCCGTAGCCGGGAAGGTCCACGAAATAGATCCTCCCGTCCAGGAGAAAAAAATTTATGGTCTTTGTCAGACCTGGCTTCGAGCTTGTTCTGGCCATTCCTTTCCTGTTGGCAAGCACGTTGATCAGGGTGGACTTCCCTACGTTGGACCTGCCCGCAAATGCGATCTCAGGCCTGTCCGGAGGGGGGTACTGTCTTTCATGGGCGGCACTCTTGACGAATTCTATATCCATTCAGCGTTTCTTTAGATACCGGTCAATACGATCAAGCCCCTCTTTTATGTTTTCAAGGGAGTTGGCATAGGAAAACCTCAGGTAGCCCTCTGCATTATCGCCGAAATCAATGCCCGGACTGACACCGACCCCGGCCTTCTCAAGTATATCAAAGGCCAGGCTATAGGAGTCCCCCGAGAACCTCTTTGCATTGGCAAGGACATAGAAGGCCCCGACCGGTTCCACGGTTATGCCGAATCCCATTCTCCTCAAGGTCTCTATCATGTATTTGCGTCGCTCGTCGTAAATGAGCTTCATACGTTCCACCTCACTGCCGGCCTCCTTCAGGGCTGTGACTCCAGCCCATTGTGAGACACTGCCGGCAGAAATAAAAAAGTTCTGCTGTACCTTCTGGAGCGGTCTTGTGAAATCCCGGGGAGCGATAATATAGCCAAGGCGCCATCCTGTCATGGCATAGGCCTTTGAAAAGCCATTCAACACAAAGGCCCTTTCAGTGAATTCAAGGATGGAGTGTTCCCTGTCTCCATAGACGAGCTGATGATATATCTCGTCAGAGATGACAAAAGGACCTAGATCCGCAATCCTCTCCATCCGCTCAGGGGAAAGGAGATTCCCGGTCGGGTTCGAGGGTGAATTTATCAAGATGGCTTTACTGTGTGGACCCATGTGCTTTTCTATGTCCTCCGGTCTATACTGGAACCCGTCTTCCTCGAAGACCTTTACAAAAACGGGAGAGGCTCTCAAGAAGTTCGCAAAGTTAGGGTAGCAGGGATAATGGGGGTCTGAGATGATAACTTCATCACCCTGGTCCAGGAGAACCGAGAATATCATGAAGAGAGCAGGGGATGTGCCCGATGTTACAATAACCTGATCAGGGTCGATCTTTACACCGTATCTTCCATAGTAGTGCGCGGAGATGGCCTCCCTGAGTTCTATTATCCCCAGGCTGTGAGTATAATGGATGATCTCCGGCGTGGGAAAGTCAGGCTCGCCTATCTCCAGGTGAATTATGTCAGCACCGCCCCTTTCGAGCTCGTGGGCCCTTTCCATGACTTCCATGACCATGAAAGGGCTTATCTTATCGGCCCTCTCCGCAATCCTGTTCAATGCTTCCCCCGATTTCCCCGGCCACCTGGGATTTGTTCCTGTATCAGATTACCTTGTTTAAGGGATATTCTATAATCCCCTCCGCACCTGATTTTATGAGCCTTGGGATCAACTCCCTCACCACCTTGGAATCGACCACCGATTCAACAGAAAACCACTTGGTATTATAAAGCCCCGCTACCGTTGGGGCATTCAGACTGGGGAGCAGACCAATAATCTCTTCCAGCTTTTCTTCCGGCACATTCATCTTCAAACCCACCATGTTCTCCGCTCTGAGGGCGCCCTTCAGCAGAAGAATAACCTGCTTGATCTTCTCCTTCTTCCAAGGGTCTTCGTACGACTCCCTGTTGGCTATGAGCTGTGTATATGATTTCATCAGCTCATGAATTATCTTTAAACCATGAGCCCGAATCGTGCTACCCGTCTCGGTAACCTCTACGATGGCGTCGGCCAGGCCGGAAACAACCTTTGCCTCCGTGGCCCCCCAAGAGAATTCGACCTGTACACTTATCTTTCTTTGCTCGAAATACCTCCTTGTGAAGTTCACCAACTCTGTTGCGATCTTCTTTCCCTCCAGGTCCTTCAGCTCCTTGATGCTGGAGTCAGAGCGCACCGCTACCACCCAGCGGGCCGGATTCTGGCTTACCTTTGAATACACCAACTCATCCACTATGACAACATCCGATTCATTCTCCTCCACCCAGTCCTTTCCGGTCAGGCCCGCGTCAAGAGTACCACTCTCCACATAACGAGACATTTCTTGTGCCCTACAAATGCTGACTTCCATACTCTCATCATTTATGTCAGGGAAGTAGCTCCTGCCATTGTTGGTATTTATCTTCCAACCTGAGTTCTCAAACAGGTTTATGGTTGCATTTTGCAGGCTCCCCTTGGGAATGCCAAATTTGAGCTTCTTCATTTTCCGTATACCTCACCAGGATCAAAGATTCTTTCCCCCACGATAGTTACACCGCCGTTTCTCTCCACCTTCTTGTGGAAACAGCTTTCATGCCCCGTATGACATGCGGCACCTCCCACTTGCTCTACCTTGAGAAGAACGGTATCATTGTCGCAGTCAACGAATATCTCCTTCACCCTCTGAACATTACCCGAGCTAGCCCCCTTGTGCCACAGTTCTCGCCTTGAACGGCTCCAGTAGTGTGCCTCCCCGGTCTCCAGGGTCCTCTCCCAGGACTCCCTGTTCATGTATGCCAGCATCAGCACTCTGCCGGTCTTGAAATCTTGAGCTATGGCTGGCAAAAGGCCACCCCCCTTTGAAAAATCCAGTTCCACCATACCTCTCCCTTCAGCCAAGATTCTCTTTACCAACGGGCAAACCCAGAAGCCTTGCGAAAACCCGACAAAATATCACTATAACAATTATCTCCCCCTATTCAAACTGTAATTCCCTGGCAAAGGGGCGCGCAAAGGGTCCGGCAGAACCAGGCTCCCCGACCACCGCTCCCTCAAGCAGCCTTGCCCCTGTTGTAATCCCCGCTAAGCTGCCCGCACGCAGCCGAGATGTCCTGCCCCTTGCTCTTTCGTATTATTGCGGTGTAATTGTGCCTCACCAGAATCTCTTGGAAGCGCAGAATACGTTCCATCGTGGGCGGTGTGAGGTCCAGCCCAGGATAGGGGTTGAGGGGAATGAGGTTGATCTTGGCTCTTATCCCTGAAAGCAATTTTGCCAGGTTTCTCGCATCCCTGTCCCCGGAATTGACCCCGTTGATGAGGACGTATTCGAAGGTGATCATTCTCCTGTTCGGCAGGGGAAATCTCCTGCATGCTTCAATAAGCTCCTTGAGCGGATTGTTCCGGTTCACGGGCATCAGAAAATTCCTGGTCTCTTCATCCGCGGCGTTTATCGAGACGGCAAGATTGACCGACACATCTCGCCCTAATTTTTCCATCTTTTCTATGATCCCGCACGTAGACAAGGTAACCTTGCGGTGGGAGAAGTTCATGCCGTCTTCCCCTATGAGGTTTCTAATGGCCCTTACCACTTCTTCATAGTTTGCAAGGGGTTCGCCCATCCCCATGAACACGATATTGGTCAATTTTTCGGGCCTCTCCATGCCCCTGTTGACTTCTATGACCTGGTCGATAATCTCAGAGGCTCTAAGATTCCGTTTGAAACCCAGGGCGCCTGTCAGGCAAAAGCGGCAATTCATTGCACACCCTGCCTGGGAGGAAATGCAAAGGGTGAAGTGGTCCCGCTCCGGAATAAGGACTGCCTCGATCCTGCAATCATCCTGTGTTTGAAACAAGAACTTCTTGGTCCCATCCCTGGAGGTCTCTGTCCCGATGATCTCCAGTGTTTTGGCCAGTGCACTTCTCCCCAGCTCTTCCCTAAGCCCCTTTGGAAGGTCTGTCATTTCCTCAAAGGAACCGGCCAGCTTATGGAACATCCAGTGCCTGATCTGACCGGCCCTGTATGGTTCCAATCCCATAGCCCCTGCCCATTCTTGCAGTTCCCGACCATCCATGGACTTAAGATCTATCTTCATCTGTCCCGACCCCCCTGCCGCCCCTCTCCAAGGGCAGAAGGATTTTCACACATGGTTCTCAGTTTTGCAAGCTCCCACACGTAGTCGTACAGGTGCAGCCCCTTGCTTGAGGCTATGATCTGACCATCTTCCACCCCTATGCTTGAAGCCATGTACTCTTTCAGGAGTTGTATGGCCCCGAGGTTGGCCGGGAACCCATTCCAGAGATCCCAGGATCTGAAATAGACGATGAAATGCAACTTGTCTTCCCTGACCCTGGTATCTATACCACGGAGGCAAGGGGGATCCTTGAGGAAAATCGCATCCGGATCTCCCACGGTCATGTAGGCCTGGTTGGTCTCGTGTCCGTCTTCCCTGTAAATCCGTATTACCTCCTCGATCTGTTTCTCCAGATACTGCCCGTAAGTATAATCCTCCTCCGGCTTTCTTGCCGACGTCATGAGATAGGGGAGATATTCCTCGAGGTATCCCTCTGCCACGGGATTGGGGATACCAAGGGAAGGTGGTATGTCAGGCAAGAGGGGCCGGGTGCCTGGAAACTTTACATTTATGGTTATGTAATCAAATTCAAGCCGCTTCTGCCCCTGGTAGCTCCCCCTGTCTATTACGTACTCCCTGCCCGCTTCGAGGATCCGATAGACACATTGAAACCAGGCGTCGGGCAGATCCCTTGCCTCTATGAATTCAAGTCGCAACATAACCCGTGCCTCCCTTGCCGACTGTTTTCCGTTTACCGGCACCATCGAATTTATTTTTGCAACCCCCGATGATCCATGTCAAGCAAAGAATCCCGGTCCCTGATGTCGCATTTCACGACCTCTTTTACGCCCGGCAACCAACCTTCTCCCAACAAGTCACAGGGAAGAATGCCTGCCGGCAAATTCCTTG
>JAFDIC010000404.1 GCA_019308525.1 Deltaproteobacteria bacterium | reverse complement strand
TCTTCAGAAGACATACCAAAGGGTGGCTATCTTGGAAGACTATATTCGAAACCTGGAAGCCAAGGAAAAAGAGGGGGAGAAGCCCGTATCTACAAGATCCTTCAAAGGCAGGGGCGTTGAAGGGAACAAGGCGGGAGAAAGGACAATCTCCGATCTAGTGGATATCAAAGACATGGTAATTCAGAAAGAAGGGTTACGTATGACAGTCAACTTCAGGGTGGTCAACTTGAAGGAGGGAGAGAATCCGGTTGGGGGATATGTCCACATAATGGCGAAGAGCAAGGACGGGACCTTTCCGCGGAAATGGACTTCCCCCCGGGAAGACCTTGAAAACGGCATACCCCTTTCCTTTCGCCGCGGCCAGCTCTTTCTCATCCAGAGATTCAAGCCCATACGGGGAATTATTGACCTGAATCCCGGAGACGAACCACCCACCGCGATCAAGGTAATGGTATACGGGCAATCCGGCGAATTACTCCTTGAAAGGGAGTACGAGGTTGGTAATGGGTCCTAGGATCAGCAAAAGGGTTGCCCATTTGATATCTGCTCTCCTGTTTTCCCTGCTTCTTCCCTCTTTGGTCTGCGCTGAAAGGGACCATCTTGTATACTTCCCCAATACGGCCTATGAACTGAATGTGTACAAGATCCGGGGCAAGCACCCTGGTAACACCTTGATGCTCATCGGAGGCATCCAGGGCAATGAGCCGGGTGGATTCCTCTCCGCTGACCTTTATGCGGACATGCGCCTGGAAAAGGGAAATCTTATAGTTGTACCCCGTGCCAATTTCTACTCTATCATCTTGAACAAGAGAGGTCCCCGGGGTGATATGAACCGGAAGTTCACCCATGAGGATAATGCCGAGAGCATGGAAGACAGGATTGTCAATATACTTAAGAGGTTAATTGGGGAAAGTGATTACCTCCTCAACCTCCATGACGGTGCCGGCTATTATTATCCCAAGTACATCAACAAGTGGCGCAACCCCATGCGTTTCGGCCAATCGATCATAGCAGATTGTGACATCTACAGGATTCCCGGCAACAACCAGGAGTTGCGACTCGGAGATACGGCGCGAAGGGTCATCCAAGAGGTGAATCGCCACATCAACAACAAGCTCTACAAGTTTCACAACAAAGGAAATCTGCCACATTCTATGCCCTTGTGAAGCACAACATCCCAGCCTTTGGTGTGGAGACGTCCAAGTTTCTTCCCACTATTGATTTGAAAGTCCGCTACCACAACCTGGTCATAAACACGTTCATGAGACACTTCGGCATAGTTCCGGAGTCACCGGGACTCATCCTGGATCCACCCGAGTTGAAATACCTCGTGGTTTCCGTCAACGGCCAGATCCCTATTGTCATCAAAAAAAACCAGGCTATCCACCTTCAGGCTGGTGATCGCGTACACGTGAGCCATATTGAGGCCAACTACGAGAGGGGGTTGAGCCTCGACATACTGGGGTACGGGGGCCTCAACGATTACAGGAAGGATTTCTCCATATTCAGGGACACCACCCTGATAGTTAGAAAGGACAATATCAAGTTTGCCGAAATCCCTGTCAGGGTCACGAGGAAGAAAAAGGCCTTTGCAGCGTCATCTCGTACTCCTGTCAGGATCGAGGCCTTTATCATAGAAACCAGGGGAAACAAGATCCTGGTAGCCAACGGGGAAAAACTTCACCTGGTAAAGGGGGAAAAACTGAAGATAATAGACGTCCTTCCCCACCTATCCGATTCCCAGGAGATCAAGGTGAATTTTAAGGGCTTTGTTGGAGATCGCAGGTACAATACAGGGGAGGACAGGGGTTACATCATCGATACCGGAACCAGCCTCATGAAACGATATTCCTTGAGGAAAAGGGGTGAATCTTATGAAATCCTCGCTACAGTGAAAAACAGGGTCATCGGAAGAATGGTGCTCAAGCTCTCTGATCCGCGCCTTGAGTTCATTGTATTCAGGGTCAATGGCCACCATCGCCTCTTTGTGGGCCCGGAAGATACTCTCTCCCTGTCGCCAAGGGACGAGGTCTTACTGGAGAGGATTCGGACCAATCTTCCTGAGGACAGCGACGGAATCCACCTGAGTGTTAACGGTCTTCAATGGAGACCGGGCCAAATCAAGAGGTTCTGGGACCTGTGCCACCATCCAGCCGCCAAGAACGGCCCAATCTTCGTCAGAAAAGGAGCAACCGTGATTGGGAAGCTGTATTTCCTTATGAACTGAACGTTGATGGCCTTTTAAGAGATTCGGTTTCTATGCTATGCAGCAAGTGCTCCTTTTTCGATAAAGCACCACACCTTTGATTTTTCCACGATCTACGCGGGGAATCTCCGGTCTATCCGCCGGCGTATTCGACCACCAGTTGATCCCTCCACGGATCTGCCTTCTTTATGGCAACAGATATCTTCTGGCCAACGGAAAGCTCCTGGCCCTTTTCCCGCTTCATCTCGGTGACGACCAGAAAAGCCGTCAAAATGATCCTGTACTTGCTCTTCAAAACGTCAAGGACGAAGGCCTCGTATCTTTCACCCACGCGACTCATCAGGTATTTGTAGATCCAGTATCGGATCCGATTCCTCTTCACCGTGGCCAAATCTCTTAGCAGGGGCTCCACTTCCACCCTTATCTTATCAAGTTGTTCCTTGTCGTACAGGGGAGATTCCTTCAACAGGTAGTTCAGCACTTGTCTCTGGATCACGATATCGAGGTAGCGCCTTATGGGAGAGCTCACGTTCGTGTATACGTCGAGGCCCAGACCGGCGTGAGGCTTTGGCTCCGTGTCAATCAGGAGCGGGGTCAGCTTGCGGCGTTGTTGAAATACATACATAACGTAGTCCATGTTTTCTCTGGAAAGCCTCTCACTGGGTTCCTCCTGTGACCTGTACAGGATCGGAATTTTCTTCTCCTTGCAAAACCTTGCCACAAGCCAGTTGTAAAGGATCATGAACTCGGCCACCATCATCCTTGATGGTGTCTCCTGGGGCACGAGTTCTATCGAAATGGATGAGTCGGGATTTACCTTGATCGAGACCTCCGGCAGGGAAAGGACAAGTGCGCCCTGCTTGACCCTCTGCTCCCTGAAGATCTGGCTGAAACGCACCATTCTGGCTAGGCGCTCGTCCTTGGCATACATCTCGTTCACCTGCTCGTAGGTCAATTGTTCCTTGACTTTTACGATACTGGCAACCAGGTGGTACTCTAGGATAGTCCCTTCTCTGTCGAGCTTGCAAAGAAGGGAAATTGCAGGACGGTCAAAATCCTTTTTTAGGCTTAGTTTGTCGTGTGATAGGTCCGTGGGAATCATGGGTATCTGCTGCCGCGGCAGATACAGGGAAGAGGCCCTCTGCGAGGCCTCCTTTGAAAGGACGTTATTCTCCGGTATCACCGTTGCCACGTCTGCGATATGTATGCCCAACAAGGCCTTGTCGCCCTCCATCTCCAGGCTGATGGCATCGTCGAAGTCCATGGTATCCGGTCCATCCACCGTGACAGTGTGGAGGGAACGAAGATCTTCCCTTCCCGTCAAATCCACTTGTACCCCGGCAAGCCTTTCCGCCTCCTGTGTTTCCCTGTCTCCGAAAGAGACCGGAATCCTCAAGCGCAAGAGGTCCAGGTTTTCGTCCTCTTCCCAGACCCCTATCTTGACAAGGAAATCCCTGATGTGGTCAATGCTGGGAATTCCTGATCTTGCCAGGAGTTCTTTCCCGAAAGCATAGTTCGGGGCATCTTCTCCATACAGGGCCAGCTCGATGAGAAGGGAAACGATCTCCTCTTTGCATGGGTGTTCAAGCTCCCCTCTCCCCTGGAGGATGTGTTTGATCCATTGGCTCCCCTTCGACAATTTCTCTTCCCTTTTGGCCTGCTCTTGCCTCTGCCTGATTATCTGCTCGACCTTTTCCTCTGAGAGAGGCAGAAACCTCCCATCCTTCATCTTGAAATGGAGCTTGTCGTAGAACAACGCCCTAACTAGGGCAGAGACATGTTCGTCGCCTACTTCCTCTCCGAAGCAGAGTTGCGCAAGGTACCGGGGATCAAATGCCTCTTCCTCTTCCCTCACCAGCTCCCAGAGTTCTTCAACGTCAACTTTTTCTTGGAGATCTTTCCTCATGCCTTCCTTTTCTCTTAGCTTCCTCAGGAGTTCTTCCCTTGGCCTTTCTACATCTATTGAGGAACTCGAAACCAAAAGGGCCCTCTTTGCCGATAGATTTACCTCCCTGTTTTGAGCGGTTAAGAGGTGTAACCTGTTGCCCTTATCCTGGAGGCACAGGGCACAGACAATGTTCCCCTGTTCTATGTATTCTATGATCCTTCCTTCCTTCATACAGCAAGCAAAGCCGCTTCTTTCTGCCCGACGTAAAGCATTCATCAAAACCACGGGCAGGATCCCCAAAAAGGAGCCTACCCGAAACCCCTTGTAAGTATCAATTGTAAGACATGATGTCAACAGAGCCCCGATTTATTCTCTTGACAGAAGATACACTCCTCCCTAGCATTGAATGGCAGTTGGCTACCAAGGAAAGAGGAGGGATTGAGAATCGAGGAGAAAATACCGACCCGCCCGTTTTTGCCCTGTCTTTTCCTGGGGATTTGTCTCCTTTTCTTGCTGGCCTTCTCCGATCCCTTTCCCGTGAGGTCTCGAGCAACAGCTTCAGAAGATGACCCGGCAAGCAAAACCGGTCGCTCAACCACCAAGAAATCCGCCTTCAACCTGGGGGCCGCACTCCATATCGCCACTGGACGGGAGCAGGTGTCCCAGTTATCCCTCCTGCTCTTCTTACAGTTTGCAGGCCTTTGAGAAGCACGGATTTTTTATGGGATGGATCATGACAGTGGACCGCCTGATCCACGAAGGCGAAGAGGAAAAGAAGGTGTCCCCTGTGGTTTATCACAGGGGCAGGTGGAAGATCTATGACCCTGTGGAGAACAACGATTTCTGGTGGTACACCGGGGATAAGAAATAGAGTTTCGTGTCCAGTGGTCCTTGCTTTGCGCCACTCGGCAGGGGCCTCAACCCTAACTTGCTTAAGCCTTTTGCAAGCAAACGGCCTATTCCTTCCCTCCATAGGTCAAAACATTCAAAAAAATATCAGCGACCAGCATCTCTCCTTCAAGGCTCTTGCCGGGAGTCCTTAGAAGATAACGAGAAGGGCACCTGATCATCCCCCTATCCGGGAGAAGGCTTAATCGATCGGTCTCCAGGAGTCTTCCCTCCGATTTGAGCCGCACGTCACCCTTGAACAGAATATCCCTGTTTCTCACCCTGATCTCGGCTGAACGCGCCCTTATCTCTGTTACCACCTCCCTGTCATCGTGAAGTCTCAAAGTAACAGGCTCTGCAACCAGAGAGAATAGCCTTTTGACACCGAAAGAAGCAAGGGATTCCCCGCGGAATACATCCCCAAATGCTATCTTATCGGCACCAGCAAGCTTTGAGGGGTCGAGGTTAACTGGTTTTTGTTTCTTCTCCTTCTTTGTATCTCTAACCTTTGGTTTCTTTTCTTGCTTCCGGCCGTAGATATCGATCTCAGCGTTTCTTATCCTGCCTACGTTCATCATGCCAAACCTAAAAAAGCCAATCTTCTTTTTCTCTATAGCAAACTGGTCAGCCCTGATCGCAATAACCCTTTTGCCCCTGTAGTATCCGGTGAACTGAATCCCCCGAATCTGCATCCGGGATTTCGAGACTCCGGAACGCGGTGATACCTGGTCGGTCTCTTGGCGGGGAGCAAGGGTGCTGTGTCTATAGACCAAGAGCCCTATGACCCCGAGAGTCAATAGTAATAGCACAAAGAATATGGACTTCTGGCGGTATTTCGACAGCGGTTGCATACCCGGCCAGGATAAACCCGTACAGGAGATAATGCAATATGGGAAGTCGAAAACATCACCCTCACAACGCTAATGGGTCCGGTAAACCCGAATATGCCCAATCTTCCGATCTCTCCACCAACCCTCTCCACGCAGGGCACAATATCCTGTGTTGTGCCAATCTGAGCGATACAGTGCGGCCTCTGGGTTTCGGGAAAGGATATTGGCAATCAGGTTTGCGGTAAGGCACCACCAGGACCCCGGCGGTCGCAGGAGGCGTGATAAGGGG
>JAFDIC010000403.1 GCA_019308525.1 Deltaproteobacteria bacterium | reverse complement strand
TGATGTCGTGGAGGAACGCCGCCGGGAACACCTGTCCCCTGAGGTCAGGAAGACGGATCTCTATTCCATTTGACAGGTCAGCGCTGATTGTTCCGCCCAATCTGTGACGGGAGTCAAGGACAATCATGAAGGCGCCTCTCTCAAGGGTCCGCTCTTTCAAGGGGAGCTTTCCCCGGCCTTCAAGGTGGAATGTCAATCCCTTCTTCGGGGAGAAGGGACCCTCTTTGAAGATCAGGCCGGGAGAGTCAACCTCAAGAGAATGAATTGCAAGGGACTTGGTCTTTCCGGAGTAACCCAATCGCGCCTGGACCTTGATGCCCTCCATAACAAAAGCCGGATCTTTGAGCGAGGCACATTCCACGGCCAAAGTTCCGGAAATCTCCCTATCTAACAGGGGTCCGGCACTCCTCAATTCTACGTGTAAGCTGGTGGAAGAGAATTCGGTCTTCCTTTTGGGAAGGAGAATCGAGACCCGACCCGAAATACTGATCCTATCAGTCGATGCCACATTAACCCTGATATTGTCCGCCCGAAGGACCCGGAAGTCCTGTTCCACATTGATTCGACCCCCGGTGATTTCCGCTGACCGCCAGCTCATATCCCTGAACAGGAGAAGGGATCTGATCCTTTGGAGTAGACCCGTGCGAAGGGCCCGGTCTTTGGTAGGTATTCTAATCGCTTCCAATGTGTTGTTGGCCTGAAGGGAAACTCCCTTTGCCTGGAGATGCCGCACGATCAGTCTTCTCCCTGCAAAGGGCCCCTCGAGTGCCATTTCCGCTTCAAGAAAAGGTATCTCCAGGGACAACTCGCCCTGCTCGGTCTTGGAGACAAGACTTATTCCTTCCCCCCGGACACTCAGGGGATTGATGGAATAGCACAGTGTCCTGATCCTGACCCGGCCTCCGGTGACAGCCGAAAGGTAATTCTCCAAGAGGGGCTTAATGGAAGAGGGGTTGTAATAGATGATCAGGCCTGTGGCGAGCAATGTGGAGATGAGCACAAAGAGGAGGATCAAGAGACCAAATGCCAATACCTTCAGGTTCTTCTTCATCCTGCCTTCACCTTTTCCCATATGGAGCCCTCTTCCTGGTCGAGATCGTCCAGGAAATCCAGGAGCTTCCCTATGGATCGACCCCTCTGGATGTAAAGCCGCTCGAACAGGTCAAAGTGTCGGTGGTAGAGGGCCACGGACAATATGTACGCATTGTTCAGGTCGGAGCTCCCGAAGTGAACGAAGCGATCCGTCTTTAGGCGAAGCCTCAATTGTTGGAAGGAACTCATGCAGGCAGAGAAGATTTTTTCTCTCTGCTCCACTTTTTCGCTGTAGCTGAGAGGAGAATCATAAAGATTCCTCAGGGCTGCCAGGAGTCTTGCAAGAAAGGAGGAGAACAATCGCTCGTCTTGCACCACCCTTTTTGCCTCCAGGGTCAGGGGATGGGATGGACCGTAAAAACTCTCCAGGAAACAGACCGTCCCCACTTTGCCTACAAAGTTTGCAAGACCTTCATTGAACTCCCCTTCCCCCTTGAGATAGAGCGTGGCATGGGTCATTTCGTGTAGGATAGTCTCTACGAGTTCCAGGGTCGAGTCCTTGAGGAGGTTCAGGGTAACTGGATCTTTGAACCATCCAAGGGTACTATAAGCTTCGGCCACACCAATGGTTACGTCATAGCCCTCCTCGACAAGCTTTTTCCTTTTCTCCCTTGCCTTTTCCAGGTCAAAGAAACCCAGGTAGGGAAGATTGCCGACGATGGGAAACCACCAGGTGACCAGGACCAGCCGGTCTTTTGGGGCGGCCGACACGACGTATATGGGTTCGTGGTCGGATCCAAGGTAAACCTTCTGGTAGTTTTCGGTCTTCTTCAGCCCCAGTTCTTTCTCACCGAAATCCTTGACCTTGCCTACCAGGAGAAGGTGGGTCTTCTCCTTCGAAGGGAGATCCTGCTTCAGGGCCTCTTCGATGGGGATAGCGTTGCGGAGCAGGCGCCACTGCCCTGACGCCGCGTGGATCAGGTAGCCGAGGCTACAGCCTGACAGTGCAACGACAAAACACAGGGCAAAAAGGCACCAGGTTAACCGCCTTTTATGGGAATACCAAACCATTAGGGATTTCCCTGTTCCAGAATGACCGGTTGTTTGCCACGATCTTTTTCCAGTACCAACGGTGCTCAAGATATGTACTTCCTATACCAGTGCTGAAAGACAATCAAGTTCCACAGGTGCCAGGAAGTATCTTGGCGCCCGCTCATGTGCCTGGAGATCAACTCCTTGATGATGTCGAAATTGAAAATGTCCTGCCGGCCTATCATTGTTTCGCCGAGGTATTCGTCTATGAGGAATCGCAACTCCTTTCTGAGCCAGGCCCCCACGGGCATCTCGAATCCCCACTTGGGTCTTGTAAGAATAGACTTGGGCAGGAGTTCTTTGAAGGTTTCGATAAAGAGAGCTTTGCCCTGGGTGCCCTTCAGTTTCAGGTCGCCCTTCAGCTTGAATACATACTCCACGAAGGTGTGGTCAAGGAGGGGGACTCTTACCTCAAGGGAGTTCGCCATGCTCATGCGATCCACCTTCGTGAGCATATCATTGGGAAGGAGACCCTTCAAATCCATGTATAGCATCAGGTTAAGGGTGTCATCTCCAAAGCGGTCGTTTTCTGCCTCCACCGTGCTATGCACCATATCCAGGTAAGCATTTCGGGTGGGCGGAAGTTTCAATAACCTTTTTTGCAATGGAAATGGAAACACCTCCCGCCAGCCGCAGAACCGCTCCGGGAATGAAGGACTCATTCCCCTCAAGAATTTCTTCAGCCTTCTGATCTTTTCCAGGCCGGGCTTATCCCTGGAATCGGGCAGGGCATGGACTATGGGCTCAATCACCCTGTCTCTTATCAACCCGGGAATCATGCCGTAATAGCGAGCCCAGTACTCTCCCAGGTACATCCTGTACCCGGCAAAGAGCTCGTCGCCGCCATCGCCGGAAAGAGCCACTGTTACGTGGTTCCTGGTTTCCCTGGATACGATGTAGGTTGGTACCGCGGAAGAGTCTGCAAAGGGTTCGTCGATATTTTCCAGGACCTTGGGAAAGGCGTCAAGGATATCCCTGTAGCCAAGCCTGAATTCATGATGCTCCGTGTTATTGAGGTCAGCCACCTGGCGCGCATAGGCGGTCTCGTCAAAGGATGGGAGATCCTGGTATCCTATGGAGAAAGTCTTTACCGGCTTGCTTGAGTTCCTGGCCGTGAGGGCGACGACTATACTCGAGTCTATTCCCCCGCTCAAAAATGCGCCGAGGGGGACGTCAGAGATGAGCCGCCTCTGGACAGAGGCTTCCAGCAAGGACCAGAGGCGTTTCCTGTGGTGCTCGACAGCCTTTGAGGGGGGGGCATTTGAGTTCCCTTTCTCCCGGGTTTGGTGAGCCGGGATATCCCAGTAGGTTTCCGTGGAGATCTTGCCCTTTTCCAGCAGCAGGTAGGTGCCCGGGAGTAGTTTCTTGATACCCTTGAATATGGTCCGGGGTGCAGGGATGTAGTTTAGGGTAAGATAGAGGTGAAGACCCTCCTGATCAATCTCCCTGGGGACCTCTGGGTAGCAGAGTATGGCCTTTATCTCTGAAGCGAAAAGGAGCTTCCGGCCGTCCCAGAAAAAGTGCAAAGGT
>JAFDIC010000402.1 GCA_019308525.1 Deltaproteobacteria bacterium | reverse complement strand
TTTCTCGCGGACCACACGACCCCCAGAGTGATAGGTACGCCCTTTTACAGCGCCTTTCTCAAAATTGCGGAGGGATGCTCCCACCGCTGCTCCTTTTGCGTCATACCAAGCCTAAGGGGCCCTTACAGGAGCAGGGAAATGGATTCGCTCCTCAGGGAAGCCGAGTCCCTGGTGGAGAGGGGTGTCAAGGAGATCAATCTTGTCGCCCAGGATACGACCATGTACGGCCGGGACCTGGATGAGGGTTACGGCCTGGAAGACCTCCTGGAAGAAATGCTCAGAGTCAAGGAGATTCCCTGGATTCGACTCCTCTACTGTCATCCACATCGGATCACGGACAGACTCCTGGAGCTCCTGGACGAGGAGAATGCCATTTGCCCCTACCTTGATTTGCCTCTCCAGCACGTCAACGAGGAACTGCTGAAGGCCATGGGAAGGTCTTACAAGGAGGAAAATCCGAGACAACTTGTTGAAAGGATAAGGAAAAAGACGCGGAACCTGTGCCTGAGAACTACATTGATGGTTGGGTTCCCCGGAGAGACGGAAGAGATCTTTCAAGAACTGTGTGATTTTGTGGCAGAGAATGTGTTTGATCGCCTCGGGACGTTTATTTACAGCCCTGAAAAGGGAACGAGAGCCGCGCGTCTGAAAGGAGGAGTAAGCAAGAGGGAGGCAAAGGAAAGGCTGGATGTATTGATGAAAATTCAGGCTGATGTCTCTTTGAAGAAGAACCAGGCCCTGAAAGGTGAAGTGGTGGAGGTGCTGAACGAGGGTTTTCACCCTGAGACAGATATGCTGCTGCGGGGGAGGAGCAAGAAAATGGCACCTGACGTAGATGGCCATGTCATCATTAACAAGGGGCAGGGCAGAATAGGGGATATCCTGAAGGTAAGAATCACCGAGGCCTATGACTATGACCTTGTCGGAGAGATCGTCCAGCCTCTTTTGCTTTGACATTAGGGATCATTAAAAATAAACTCAATTAGTATAGAATAGAAGGCAGGGTCAAGGGCTGATCAAGAGAGGTGTCGCAAAGGCCTGGTGCAGCCCGGTATCAGTGAAAGGGCGCCATGAACAGGGATCAGGTTTTTCTCAGTAAGTTCAAGCATATTTTCGACCGCATCAATGACGAGTTGAGCACCAACCTGGGTAGCCAGGTATATCTCATCACGGATGTGGGCAAACACGCACTGCTAGGAGAAGGCAAGAGGTTGAGACCCCTGTTGTTTGTCCTTTCCAGTCACCTGTGCGGTTACCGAAGGGCGGATGTTTATCGTTTGTCCGCCATATTCGAGTACACTCACGCGGCCTCACTAATCCATGATGACGTCCTGGACAATGCCGAGCTGAGGAGGAATAAGCCATCTGTAAGGAACCTCTGGGGGAATTTGACCGCTGTACTGGGAGGGGATTACCTTTATTCAAAGGCCGCGGGGTTGGCCATTGAATCTGGCAAGCTGGAACTGCTCAAACTCCTGAATGAGACAACCGTTCAGATGGTTGAAGGGCAATTCCTGGAACTGGAGAATACCCACAACTGGGAACTTTCAAGAGAAAAATACATGGAAATCATAATATCAAAGACTGCGGCCCTGATGGCCGCCGCCTGTGCCGGCGGTGCCATCGTAGCCGACGCAGACAGGAGGTCGTTTGATCAACTCAGCCACTTTGGTCGCAATCTTGGAATAGCCTTTCAGCTCCTGGATGATATCCTGGATTATACCTCCCGTGAAGAGGATTTTGGAAAACCCGTGGGAAAGGATCTCAGGGAAGGGAAGATAACCCTGCCGCTCATATACACACTCCAGGGCCTGGAAGAGGATGAGAAGGAGGGCCTCAAGAGGCTTTTTAGGGACAATAGGGCCGGAGAAGAGGATTACAGGGAATTGATTATGAGGGTGAGAAACAACGGGGTAATCGAGAAAATAAGGTCGGAGGTCAGGGAACTTATAGAGACAAACGAGAAATACCTAGAGGCCTTTCCGGAGTCCCAAATAAAGGAGCATCTGCTGGAGCTTAACAATTACATGGTGGAAAGACATTACTGATGCTTCAGCAAAACCCCCATCTGCTGCCCAACGCGGCCCTTCGACGTTGCTCGGGACTGTGAGCCGGTCAAAGGGGGATTGGGCTTTTTACAAAGCCATCAGCAATTATCACGCACATTTTCCGAAAGGGCATACAGGGTACCTGCACTCCTCGCAGTCGAGGCAAAGCCCACCGTGGGCCATGGCGGCGAGGTCTCGCCTCGTTATCTTTTCACCGGCCAGGATTCTCGGCAGGAGAATGTCAAAGACTGTGGCCCTGTAGTAGATCACACAGGCCGGGAGGCCGAGCACGGGCACGCCATCAAAGTGGGCATAGAGAAACATGGCGCCGGGGAGTATGGGGGTTCCATAGACGATATCACATGCACCGGCCTCAGCGACGGCCATGCGGCTCACATCATCAGGATCTACGCTCATGCCTCCTGCGACCAGAATTAGTCCAAGGCCCCTTTCAAGGAATCCCCTGATGCCCTTGCTAATGAACCCCTTGTCGTCGGGAGCGAAAAGGATCTCATCTACAGTACATCCGAAGCTCTCGAGCTTTTTCCGAATTATGGGGGCGAACTTGTCCTCTATCCGACCGTAGTAGACTTCATTCCCCGTAATTATGAGGCCTGTGTCAGGAGTGGCCAGTTTCTTCACGGAAAACAGGCCATGGCTTCTTGCCAGGATTGCCATGGCCTCCCGGAGTTTCGTAGCCTCAATGATGAGGGGTATGGCCCTGGTGCTCGCTATGATGACGCCCTTGTCCACGTAGGTGTTGTTGTGACGTGAAGAACAGGAGATGTCGGCAATCATGTTCAACTCTGTCAGGGCGCCTACATCAACCTTAAGCAGGCCCCCGTAAGCCGACTTCAGGGATATTTTCCCTTCCACGGGTTGCTCGTCGAAGCTAACGCCCACGCCTGCCATCGCCTCGGCAAGCCGTGTGGCAGCTTCGTTTTCATGAACGTCGTCAGGGCCGAGGGTCAGCACGAAGACATTTTCTTTCCCGAGACGCTTGAGGTGATCCAGGTCTTGTGGCCTGATGATATGTCCCTTCTTGAAGGCCGGGCCCTTGAACTGTCCTGGCCTGATCTCCGTGATATCATGGGCAAGGACTTGCCCTACCGCCTGATCCACGGGAATCACCCTGCCCGATTTGTGTTTTGCCATCGCCTAAGCTCCTGATAATAGAATCCAAGTGTCGTTACCCTTCGATTTTCAGGAAGGATCAAGCACGAGATGCATCAAGTCCCTCCCCAGCACCAATTCACCCTGGTATGTTTTCCTGCAAGACCCTGCGATATCGGTTTCCAGGATCTCAGGGTAGAAATGCAGGAGAAGGAGCTTTCTCGCTCCGGCCGATTGTGCAATGCGCCCCGCCTCAGAGGGAGTGAGATGTCCTTCCACGGCCTGGCCGTCAGGAAAAGAGCATTCGAGGATCAGCAGGTCACAGCCCTTTGCCAACAAGATGATCTCATCACAGCAGGAGGTGTCTCCAGAGTAGACAAGGGTTTTTCCCCCTGCCTTCTCCACCCGGTAAGCGAGACTTTGTGGGGTATGCAACGTATGTGCGGCACGAACGCGAAAGTTGTCATACTCTCTAATCTCCTCCTTGCTGGTATCCAGTTCTTCAATCTGCATCA
>JAFDIC010000033.1:17716-18770 GCA_019308525.1 Deltaproteobacteria bacterium | reverse complement strand
CGCAATGTTCATTGTGGCCTTCAGAGTGCCTTCAATGATATCCTTTTTCAACAAATCCTTCAGCAGGGGGTTGACCTGTATTCCCTCGGCCTGGAGCGCCATTTTGCTCCTCGGGACATCTCGCCTCACATCGAGCGCGGCCGTTGAGGATAGGTCCCCCTGGTAGAGTTTGAGGCTGAAGGGGTCCAGATTGAAGAGGCCGTTCTTGCCCACTACCTTCAAATAGATATCCTGGAGCCTGGCCCCGCGCACCTTGAGTTCTCCCACCCGAATCTTGCCCTCCAGCACCAGCCTTCTAAGGGGTGTGTAATCAGTCTTCTTTTTCTCCGGCTTCGTCCCTTTCTTCTTCCCCGCGGGCTTCTCTTCGGATGGCGGAGGCAAATACCTATCCAGGTCGATCTTATCCAGGTTGAGATCAAAGGCCAGGTTGGGGCTGTCAAAATCCCTGGCTTTCATTGAGAAGGCAAGGCTTGATTCATCCAGTTGCAGCACGCCCTCGGAAATGGACACCTTCTTTGGATCGCCCTTGAGGTGGGCCTTGAGTGCCACTTTGCCGAGGGCCTTGGGGTCCGTCGTCTTTACCGGGAAATCCAGCCCCAGGGTAGACATAAGGCTTCTGGGTGAGAAGGGGGAGACCTGCACGGCCAGATCGTACTGCTGATTCGTGGCCGGATCCACGAGTTTGCCTTTGAATGCTATCTCCAGTTCTTTCAGGGCCTTAAGGGTGATTTCCAGTGGTAATGTCCCCTTCCCAGGCTCTTTGCCCACCGGACCCACATTTGCTTTTACCTCTATCGGGCGGCCGTCCAACATGGCGGTCAGGACAAGACGGATCGGGCGATCAAGAGAGACGTCTTGAAGCCGCAGGTTCAGGTCGGCAATCTCTTTGCGCTCACCCCTTGTGCGGTCAATCCAGAGGAGGGTCCCTTTTGTAACGGCAAACTCACCCACTGCAAGACCCTTTATGGGGATGCCTTTGCGGGGTGCGCCCTCGGGCGCCTTTTTCTGTTCGGGCTCGGGGGCGATCTCGGCGGGCTTCTTCCCTATGCCCTCC
>JAFDIC010000033.1:0-17669 GCA_019308525.1 Deltaproteobacteria bacterium | reverse complement strand
GTTGGTCTTACCGCCCTTTCCCTTCACCAGCACGATCCGAGGGCTCTCCACTATGAAGCGCTTGACCTGGATATCCTTGGAGATGAGGGGAAGAAGCCTTACCCTCACCTCTATGGATTTTATGCTCGCCAGGTCCTTTTCCTCGAATCCCGGCGGGTTCCCCAAACGGATATCAGAAGCTGAAAAGCCGACCCACGGAAAGAGGGAGAGGTCTATGTCCCCTCCGATGGAAAAGGGACGGCCAGTGGCCTCGGAGACCATTTTCTCGATCCGGGGTTTGTAGGTCTGAAGATCCACGAACGCCGGAACGACAAGAAGGGCTATGATAACAAGGGCGACGAGTGCGCCCCCCACAATCAGTATCCATTTGATTACCTTACCCATGGTTTTCCTCCACAAAAAGGTTAGCATTCACTCCCGGTCTATATGTCCCCCCATAGGCTCGATAATACACTACCAACCTCATAAAGGGAAGAGGGAGCATAAGAAACGTCCAGGATCGCGCGCGGGTGTGCCCTCAAGGATAAGTAGTTCTGAAGATGCTCAGCAATATTGGTGTCCACCCGATAAGAGGACTCAGAAGGGAGGGCCTGGAAGGGAAAGTGCTTAGATTGGCATGTTGAAGTATACCTCTCTGGGTCTCGCTGCAAAAAGACGAAAAAAAGATCGATATGAGATCCTAAGCAAAGCAAGGGACCAGGGAAAAAGCAAGAATTCTATGGTAACCAAAGACGGATTTGAGTCCTTCTATGACACTGTTTCTCCTGTATTATTTACAAAAAATGTGAATTTTTGTAATCGGCGTGCTTTTTTGTATACGCCTTTCTTGAGGTGTTGGGTCACTGAAATATCTTGCAACTTATTTGAATTATTGAATAATAACCCGTTTTTGGGTTTTGGTATGTATTTTGCGGAACATCATATGACCGAAAAGAAACTGGACCAGCCCCCAAAAGCGGGCATGAAAGCAGTACCAGTATAGATCAAGCAAAGGGCCTTAAGACGATGAATATCAAGACATCCAACCATGGCTTTACCATCACTGAAATTCTGGTAGCCATGATCATGTCAGGCATCATTCTGACAAGCGTTTTTTCTTCTTTTCAATCTCAGCAGGGCTCCTATTTGACTCAGGAACAGGTCTGTGCAATGCAGCAAAACTTGCGAGCGGGCCTGTATCTGATGGAAAGAGAGATCAGGATGGCTGGATACGATCCGATCGGTGCTGCTGGCGCCGGGATCCAGGTGGCCAGCGCCGATACCATCCGAATCACATCAGACATCACGGACGACTCCGGGACAGGGGGTCCGGATGGCGACACTGGGGATCCCGGTGAAGATATTACGTATCTCCTTTCTGATGGCGACGGTGACGGTGATAATGATTTGCGGCGAAATGACGTAAATGGAACGGGTTTGCAGACCCTGGCGGAAAATATTGACGCCTTGAATTTTGTGTATCTTGATGAAGATGGGAATCAGACTTCAACACTTTCAAAGATAAGATCGATACAGATATCTCTGCTGGCTCGAACACAGGACCCTGAACGAGGATACAGAAATACCATGGATTACAAGAATCAGCAGGGTACGACCATATTCTCTTCTGGCGGGGATCATTTCCGAAGGAAGTTCCTAACGGTCGAAGTGAAATGCCGAAACTTAGGTGTTGACTAAGGGGTAATAGCCATGGAAGCAAAAGAAATGAACAGCCAGGACAGGTCAGGAAAACGGATTAGGGCCAAGAAGGAAGAGGGCTTTACTCTCCTAGAGGCGATCTTCGCGATCTCCATCCTAACGATCGGACTGCTTTCCTTGGCCTCCATGCAGGTTTCCACCATTAAGGGCAATGCCTTTGCCAGTGGTGTCACGGAAGCCACCTCCCTGGCAGCGGATCGACTGGAAAAAATTTTGGCGCTGCCCTTCGACCATTCAGATCTCTCGGCGGGCAATCACACGGATCCCGATCCTCCCATCGGTTATTCAATAGGGTGGAATGTCGTAGATGATTCCCCGCTCAATGATACCAAGACAGTCAACATTACCGTAAGCTGGGTTGATCGAGGGGCCCTGCGGCAGGTTTCCGTTCAACGAGTAGTGCCTCGGATGAAATGATCGAAGGGGGCAAGTTATGGAACGTCTACTCGGGAAGATCTTGAATAAGGAAGGTTCGATCATGATCGTACTCCTTCTAATGCTTGCGTTTCTCACGTTGATTGGAATATCCGCAACCACCACCACGGAAATCGAGGTCCAGATTGCCGGAAATGAAAAATTCCAGAAGATCGCTTTCTACAATGCTGACAGCGGCGTTTACTCGGCACCAAAGCTTATCTCTGAGTGCTTTGAAACTGGCGCGGAACCGGATGCAGGCGGTGTCACTTACCTAGATAGCGATGGAAAATTCTACAGGGAAATCATGGGGTTTGATGTCTACGATCTCTCTCGTGATATACGGTTCGTATTTGACGGCTACAATGTGGACGTGGATGTAAAGCGCCTTGGCCAGGAGAGCCTGGCAGGAGGAAGTGCCGAGTTTGCCAGCGGCGCAGAAGGGGTTGGTGGCGGCTCTTCCGGTGGAGTGGCTATCTATTATGAAATGGATTCCCTGGGTGAAGGTCCTAATCAAACCCTGTCCAACATAAGTGCCGTGTATAGAAAAGTCATCGGAGTTGCGGGAGGGTTATAAGCCATGAAAGTGAATGGACTCAAAAGGATATTATTCTTGTTTCTTTTTCTTCTTTTGCCGTTTTCTCTGCCAGCAATGGAGGTGATGGCCTCAGAGCCTTCCCTCTCAACCTATACCTCCTATCCCATCTTTCAGTCACGCACCATAGAGCCCAACATCATGATCATACTCGATAATTCCGGCAGCATGAATTTCCAGGCCTACACTGGTCCCTATGATCACGATACGAAATACTACGGCTATTTTGAACCCTATAAGAAATACAGCTATGGCAGCAATATCTTTGTAAGAGACGAAAACGGCGAATGGGATGGTAACTTTCTCAACTGGCTCACCATGAGGCGCATTGATGTGGCGCGAAAGGTCCTCATGGGGGGATTGGCCACCTCGAGACAGGGGAGCGGGAATCAAACAAACATCGGTGAAGCGCCTTCGGCGGCAGGGTACGATTTTACAAAGGCGTACGTGGATACATCGGACGTCACGCCCTTCGACGCTGCGACAGAGAAGCTTTATCTCGTCGATGACGGCAATTTTTATGTGGATGGTAGCACCTACGTGATCAGGGTCGACAAGGATATGATCAACTACCCCGATGAGGCCTACAACTTTCTAGACGGCAATCTTGCGGGCATCTTGCAGAAGATCGGGGATAAGGCCAGATGGGGAAACATGTTCTTCAACTATGGCACGGGCAAGCGTGAGAGCGGGGGTTATGTCGCAAGCACCATTGGTACAAACATGCCATCGCTGATTACGGATCTTCAAAACACAGCATGCGACACCTGGACGCCCCTGGCTGAGACCTATTATGTGGCCATGCAGTATTTCAAACAGGAAGATGTTCAATCCGGCCTTGACTATCCCAATAATGCCGTACCCAATGCGAACCTAGTACAGGATCCCTACTATGATGGGACGCAGTTTGTCCACTGCGCGAAGAGCTTTGTCCTTCTGTTGACAGACGGTATGTCCACCATGGATATGTTGATTCCCGATGCCTACAAGGATTATGATGAAGATGGGAATGACCCCGGCAGTTTTCCTAACTATGGATCAGACTACCTGGATGATATCGCCCTCTATGCCCGTATCAACGACCTTCGCGCTGACTTAGACGGTGATCAGAATCTCATCCTGTATACCATCTACGCCTTCGGAAACGATCCTAATGCGGAGCGACTGCTGAAAGATGCGGCGAAGAACGGAGGTTTCGTTGAGAAGAACGGTACGCCAGGTCCCGATCTGACGGAGGAATGGGATGCAAACGGTGATGGTGATCCGGATACCTATTACAGGGCTGACAACGGCTACCAGTTGGAGGCCAAGATTCTCCAGGCGGTGAACGATATCCTGGAGCGGGCCGCTTCGGGGACGGCTGTTTCCGTGTTGGCCACTGGCGGAGAAGGGGAGGGCAACCTGGTTCAGGCCTACTATCGTCCCCTGATAACAAGCAACCTTCAGGAATATCGTTGGTTCGGGTATCTTCAATCTCTCTGGTTAGACCCCTATGGATACCTGCGGGAGGATACGGACCAGGATATGGCACTGGACGTAACAGTCGATAATGTCGTTGTCTATTTTATGGATCAGGGCAGCGGTGATACCAAGGTGAAGAAGTTTAGCGTGAGTGCGAGCAACCCCTATCCAGATACAGAGAATGATGATAACTATGTGGTCATAGGCCTGGACGAAATATATCCCCTGTGGGAGGCGGGGTCTTTACTCTCGGAAAGGGACGCAAACGACAGGAAGATCTTCACTTACGTCGACAAAGATGATGATGGCCTGGTGGATGACAGCACCGGTGATCCCTTTGATACAAGCGGTGAAGTGATCAGGTTTCACACGGATGCCGTGAGCGCCATAAAGCCCTACCTGGGTGTCAGGGATGATACGGCTTGGAGTTATCTGGGGTCGAGTCATGATGAGCGAGCCAGTAATGTGATTGACTATATAAGAGGGATAGATATTCCAGGATTAAGATCCAGAACACTGGATTACAACGTCTGGAAACTGGGGGACATAGTCCATTCAACACCTGTTGCGGTATCAAATCCCCCCGAGAACTACCACATCATCTATAGTGACGAATCCTACCAGGCCTACTACGAAGCCTTTAGAGACAGGGAAACCGTCATCTATGTGGGGGCCAATGACGGGATGCTGCACGCCTTTACCTCCTGGCAATATGACCCGGGCAACAAGCAGTATCAAAAACCCTCTGGTGCGCCGGCCGGTGAACGGATCGGTGATGAGCTCTGGGCCTATATTCCCCAGAGTCTCCTGCCGCACCTCAAATGGCTCCCATCCCCCGATTATACCCACGTTTACTACGTGGACCAGAAACCCAAGGTATTTGATGCCAAGATCCTGCCCGACGATACCCATTACGCAGATAGTGATGCAGAGGATAACTGGGGCACATTCCTTCTGCTGGGTCTGAATTTCGGAGGCAAGCACATCCAGGTCACGGATGATTTCAATGGCGATGGTGATACCACGGATCCTGCCGATGACAGGAATTTTTATCCCTCGTATGCCCTTATCGACATCACGGAACCGAGAACCCCCAAACTGCTCTGGGAAAGGACATACACCGACCTGGAATTGACCACATCATTTCCGGCAGTGGTCAAGGTAAAGGGAAAATGGTTCGTGGTCTTTGGCTCGGGCCCCACCGATTTTGACGGAACGAGCAGCAAGAAGGGGCACATCTTCGTGGTCGATTTGAAGACCGGGAATCCCTACAAATCCGGGACCAGCGACTGGCTATTTGAGACCAACGAGGCCAATGCTTTTCTGAACTCACCCGTGTCCATAGACAAAGACTTGAACTACAGCGTTGATGCCATTTACTTTGGTGAGACCTATATGCAGGGGGACTGGAAGGGGAAACTGTACAAAGTCACCATTCCCTTGGCTGATGCCGATGGGAATTATGACGCAAGTGATACGGCAAATTATTCCGACAATCCATTGGACACGACAAATCCCTGGAGGCTTTCCCCCCTGTTTGATGTCACGAAACCGATTACCGCCTCCGTTGCCATAAGCCGGGACGAGTTAGGCAACGTGTGGATATTTGGTGGGACCGGCCGATACATGAATGACGACGATAAGACAAACGCCGACACCCAGTATCTCTTCGGCGTTAAGGATCCCTTCTTCAACGAAGACCATTCCCCGACAGGCCTTTATGGAGACGACTACTACCACAATTATAGTGATTCTCTTGAACTACAGATATCTGACCTGCTCAATGCAGATGACTACACGGTCACGACAGACGGCGAGATCTACCTGAACGGGACCAGCATTGGAAATTGGTCTCACCTCCTGGATACGGCACGGACCAAGGATGGTTGGATCAAGTCCCTGGCAATTGCAGGGGAGAGAATATTGACGAAGCCCTCCCTGCTGGCCGGCATAGTTTTTGCGCCCTCCTTCGTCCCCAGCAGCGACATTTGTGGCTATGGGGGAGAAAGTTATCTCTACGGTGTTTATTACGAAACAGGCACGGCCTATTATGAGCCATCCTTCAGCGATGGACTTACTACAGTCACCCTAGAAGGGGAGGAAAAACAGGAAGTCTTGGACCTGACAGCGCTGGGCTTCGGGCTGGCATCAAGCCTTGGAATCCATGTGGGAAGCCAGAAGGACGCTACGGGCTTTGTGCAACAAAGTACCGGAACCATCCTTACAGACGTCCTGAGCCCCGCGTTTGTCATGCGAAGCGGTATAAGATCATGGCGAGAGAAGTGATCAAAGGGAGGTGGCCTATGGTTCTTCCAATAGGGGGTCGTTCTAATAAAGCCATACGGTGGGTGTTTGTTCTCCTCATCGCTCTTGTCCTTGTGTCCTCTGGACCCGTTGCTGGCCAGGGTGCGGGTATGACGAGATCCCAGGAAGTAAGAATCGAAGGAAAGACCTATGACGCGGTTATCGTGACTGAGCGCCATTTCCGGGTAACCTTAGAGACACAGGTTTTTGATCTCCGTGGGAAAAGAATCAGTTTGAACGAACTTCCCGTCCCCTGTAAGGCGAAGATCAAATATCGGTTGAGAATGGATGAGGATCCCGAGCTGGTGAGCGTGGCCGTCACAAAGGTTTTTCCTGATTCAACGCCCACCTGGTACATCCCGGAGAGCAGGTAGTGGCGAGGGGTGTGGATTGGTAATCACCCAGGTCAAAACGAACCGTGATGAGCTATAGGGAATTTCTACTGCGTGCTCCTTCGCTTCTGCCACTGTAGCCTTGAATCTTTCCTGGAAAAGAAGCCCTGATTTTTCACGGTCACGTTCACGAGGGTTGTTTTGCCTGCGCCGTTGGGGCCGATCAATGAAACGATACCCTCTTTTTCGAGCTCAAAGGTGACCCGGGTGAGGGCCTCAATTCCCCGGAAGTTTTTCCTTTTTTCGAAGCCCTCTTCTTAGACACGGGGATTGTTAGGCGGAGCAGTCATAATGAAGTCCACAAAGCGTGAGCATTGATGATCTTGAAATCTCTGGTTGTCTTCCGACTGTTTCGCAATTGTTCCGTCAATTGTGCGGGCCTGAACCCCGGTCTTTGTCCTGGACGACCATACTCCTGATTCACATCGATCTATCACCAGGAATATCCGAGACTTACGATATATGTTGTGTCCTCCTTTTTCAGCCCGGGAGACGGACTCCTGTCCCAATCGAAGTTGACCTGCAAGGTGGTATTGAAGTGTTTTGTAATCGGCAGTCTCACTCCCGTTTGAGTCCATATGGTCAGGTCTTCAGTGTCTTCAAGGCTTATGAGACCGGTATCTCTGTGAAAAAACTGGAGTCGTTTTGAGAAAAAGAAATGATCAAAATTGAAGCTCCAGCGCCCTGCCACATAGTTAGTATCTTCTCCCACAATAAAATCTTCATTGGTATAGTTTGTGCCGGCCTCGAGAGAAATATTTGTAAGCTCTGTTTCCAGGAACTGGTATCCTAGCCCCACACCGCAGAAAAGCGGCACCACCAGGAGGACAAAAAGGTATCGTGGATTCAGCATATACAAGTTCTCCTTATTATGAAAATCGTCATAGGGTTTGACACTTTCAACAGGAAAAGTCAAGAATTCACCATGCCGACGGTTTCCAGTAAGGTCGTTGGTTTGCGTTCTTCGTATTTGGTTGGTTGGGTTATTGGGTTTTCGTTGGCTCGTGTCAGGGCAGGCAATCATATTGATGACATTTCATGATTTACAAGCCAGAAGTTGCCGTCAACGAGGCCTAATCACTTCAACACTGTCTCCGATCTCGAAGACCATTAGGTCTTCACCGATCTCCAGGGGGCCATCATAGGTCTTTCTTGTCCTGGAGATAATCTCTCCTACGTCAGAGTAAAGTACCATGTGAGTATAAACGGCCAGCCTGGGCCTTGAACGAGAAAACACCTCACCTGCCTCTTCGGGTGTAAGGTGAAGATCCATGATGCTGCGCTCCCTTTCCGTCAAGCCCTTGTCCTCCTTGCTCACACCGGTCACATTATGGAGCAGGATATCCACGCCCTGGGAAAACTTGATAAGGTTTCCACAGAACCTCGTGTCTCCCGAGATCACAACCGACCTTCGCTCAAAATCAATTCGATACCCGAAGGCCGGCCTGACCGGCCGGTGGTCCACCTCAAATGCAGTCACCCTGACACCATCTTTTTCATATACCACGCCTTCTTCTATGTCTTCACACCGTACCCTGGCATCCTCTAGCAGGATCTTATCGTGGACGGGTCTCATGTGAAGATCAAATTCAAAGGCCTGTTCAAACCCGGACATCATTTTACTGGTCCCCTTGGGGCCCCAAACAAGAAAAGGTCCCTTTCTTCCGAAGGCCCACGGCGTCAACCAGAGATCGGGGATACCCACCGTGTGGTCTGAATGAAGATGTGTCAGAAACAGCTTATTGACATCCAGAATGGATGTGCCCGCCTCAAAGAGTCGCTGGAGGCTGCACCTGCCGCAATCAAAGATTAGTTTTTCTGGTCCCGCCTCTATCAGCGTACTCGATCCGAAACGTTCATGCTGAAGCCTTGGTGTCCCTGTACCCAGTAATGTTACCCTGAATGTTGCCATCTTGCTCTGTCTCCTATCTTGTCCTATTGCACACCGCCCTTCCCCATTCCGTTGAACCTCTTCTATCGGGCCAGCCATTCCCCTGGCCGGGAGGAATATCTTTCAGTTTCATTCGGGGGGTCAGACTCTATATTGAAAAAACCGAAGACAATGGTTCCATGGCTGACGGAGTTAAACGCAAGGGGCATGGAAACCTCTCTTTTACTTTGCCCTTGGAAGCCCAGTTCTTTGGGCGGTGTCAAAGGCAGCTTGCTGTGCCTTAAGGATGTTTTTGAAATCCTTGTTTGTTTACTCAGAGAAACCCCCTTACAACTCCATTGAGTCAAACCCCTGGGATAGGAGATACTGCTCCACTGACATTAGCTCTGGGTACAGGCGTCTGCATCTTTCTATTTCAGAGGTAACATCATATGAATAGGGCGGACGTCCAAACTCTTCAAAGGCGATCCGCATAGAGTAGAATTCCCTGGCAAAAATTCTCATCAATATCTTCGGGATGGTTCTATATTTGAATTTCTCACCCTTTCGTATCCGGCTCAGTATCTCGCACAACTCTATACCGGAAACAAAATCTCCGATCAGGTTGATCCCTTTACCCATAAACCTGCCTGGGTCATCAAAGACCAGCGCAGCAATCGCCCCGATATCATTGGTGGCTATATACGGTACCTTGGCATCCCCATCAACAAATCCCCTTACCACCCCCTTCTTAACCGGGAAGTACGGTTGGCCGATATTGTCCATGAACTGGGCGGGTCTGAGGAATGTATACGGCACCCCGCTCTGCATGACGTATTGCTCAACGGCAAGTTTACTATCCACATGAGGAATACCTGTTCTTTCCTCTCCAAAATGGGTCGCAGTGCTCATCACCAGGTGTTTGACACCAGCATGCAGGCAGGCATCTACGATGTTTCTGCCCTGCTCGATTTCTGCCTCCGGGTTGCACTTCCTGTAGTCTGGAGCCCATGGCTGGGTGACACCGAAAACACTATGTGACCCCTCAAAAGCTGTTATCAACGATGAGCTTTCCTGGAGATCGGCCTGGCTGACCGTTACCCCCTGCCTCTTCAGGGCCTGGGCGCTTGGGCCAGCAGGATTTCTTGTCAGACCAACCACATTCCAATTTGACGATCTGAGGAGGTGTTTAACAACCGCACCCCCCTGATGCCCGGTTGAACCACACACAACAATTGTTTTCTTTTTCACCGGTGCCTTCTCCTTCCTGAAAAGAAAGAGGGTCAAGTCTACGGTTGGCTCTTAATCAGGGCTGACCTTAACTTTCCTACCCGCTTTCTAAGGTGTCGATCCTTCAACATGAGGGCCTCCACAAAAATAGCTGAATTGTCTCTAATTTGCAACAAAAACTCAGCTATTGCTGAGCTAGTCCCCGGTGAAATAATGTTGCGCAATTTCACGCGAAAGGAACATCATGTTTGCAGGGAGTCGAGTCTTCCAAGCAGAGACGGATAAAAGGCTTCAAAAGACATCCTCTCAATCTCGTCCCCGGTAATTAGGGAGATGTGATGGGTGGGGGCAGTTTTCTTTCGCTCAGGTCCAGCCGCTCTGATTTCCACCGAGCTTTGAACGGCGTAGCAAGTTCTTTCATCCTTCCAAGAATGTCTCTCGAGACATCATACCGACAAAGCTCTCGGCCTTCTTCATGTTGTCCAGGATGTCCTTGACCAAGATGCTCACCTCTCCTGTCATAGGTACACAGCCTTTCCAATAATCTCCTCCCTCAACTCCTTCCGGATATCTCGCTTGGGGACTACATCTTACATCTACCTGGAGCCCCAAAAGGTCACCCCAAAAAAACTCCAATTCCGCCTGAAGCAAGACACCCCTTTGCTCGGTGAAAGCGTGGATCCACTTCGAATTCATAAGCTTATGAAGGAGGGGTCAAAGCTGAGCCATTGACAATTGTATCCTGGGCTTTTTCCTTAGCCGGCTTTTTTTCGCGGCAGGCGGTGGGGGTGTAAAGGACTTGTGGCCGTCGGGTGATCGTGCTAGGTTGTGTAAAAGAAGGCAAGATTCGTGATCAGTATGGCTCTAAGGACAATAAGTGCATGAACAGGTACTACTTTCATGATTGCGCTTTCAACATCATTGGTATCGAGAGGGACAAGAGAGGGAGAGGCGATAGTCCATTATCTGGAACGTTTTGAAATCGAGGGGATAGAGCTGGACTACCGGATTGATGGGTCCACTTGCAGACAGGTAAGAGAGGCGCTGGGGCGTTCCGAGCTCAGGGTGGTCAGCGTACATAATTATTTCCCAGTACCATGGATTATGGCTGGTTCAGGCGGGGGAGGGGACCTGTTTTCCCTCTGCTCCCTTGATGATGAGGAGAGGCGGAGGGCCGTCAGTTGGACCACTGAGACCATAAGGCATACCGCTGATTTCGGTGCCTCCGCCGTGGTCCTTCACTGCGGTTACACGGAGATGGACAGGGAGTGGGAGAAAATCCTTCGATTTTACGAGACCGGGGTGATAAATACGGATGCAGCAAGAGGGTTTATCCAAAGCAAGATAAGGGAGAGGGACAGGCTCAATCCAGGGCACCTCTCAAAGCTGCTCCTGAGCCTAGAGGATCTGGTAGGAGTGGCGGATGAAGAGGGTATACTGCTGGGCCTCGAGAACCGATACTACTACCACGAGTTGCCGACCCTGGAGAATTTCCGCACGATATTTGAGGAGTTTGAAGGCTCCCCCATTGGTTACTGGCATGATATGGGCCATGCCCACGCAAACGAGGTCCTTGGCATTATGAGGCCCGGAGAACTGCTGGAGGAGTACGGAGATCGTCTTGTGGGAGTTCACCTGCACGATGCAAGGGGGCTTGAAGATCATTTGGCCCCGGGCACCGGCGAAATCGATTTCAGCGTCCTGGACGCCGTACCGAGAAGAGGTATAATACATGTTGTCGAGTTGAGGTTCGGTATCCACGAGGCCGACGTCAAGATGGGTATCGAGTATGTTCGGGACAGGATATTCCGGGAGTGACTCACCCTCCATCATATCATTTGCGCTGAGCTTGAAGGTTGTGCCTGATCATTCTGCTCCGTAAGCACCGCCGCCCGGGGTCTCAATACGGAGAACGTCTCCCTTTTTCAGGGAGGCAAAAAACTTTCCCGGGCGATCTTCCCTTTTCCCTGCGCGGATAATGATATTTTTGCCCGGCGTACCGGGCCTTCCGCCGAAGAGGCCGTAAGGGGCAATCTTTCTCCTCTCGGACAAGACCGTGACCTCAGCATCGGAGAGGGTTTGTATTTCCCTTATGATACCGTCGCCTCCCCTGTGTTTCCCCGGGCCGCCCGAACCCCTGCGGATCGAGTACTCCCTTACCAGGAGGGGATAGGAATACTCGAGCGCCTCGATGGGTGTATTCATGGTGTTTGTCATGTGACAGTGGACAGCGCTTTCCCCGTGGCCTTTGGCTGAGGCCCCCATTCCCCCACCTATCGTTTCATAGTATGCAAAGGGCCTTCCTGTTCTCGGGTCGATCCCTCCAATGGTAACATTGTTCATGGTCCCCTGGCTGGCAGCCGGGATCTTTTCGGGCATGGCATTTGAGAGTGCACCCAGTATCACGTCGACGATTCGTTGAGACAATTCCACGTTTCCCCCGGCAACCGCGGCCGGGAACTCTGCATCCACCACGGTTCCATCTTTTGTGATGACCTTGACAGGCCTGAGGCAACCTGCGTTCGTCGGTATATCCATGTCAACCAGGGAGCGGAACACGTAGAGCACCGCCGAGAGTGTAATGGCATACACCCCGTTGATGCTTCCCCTCACCTGCAAGTCCGACTTTCGAAAGTCCAGCACGGCCTCGTCGCCCTTCACCGTGATCGCCACGTGGACCCTTATCTTCTCCGCTGCAAGCCCGTCATCGTCCATGAAGTCCTGGAACGTGTAAGTGCCGTCCGGGATACCTTTGACGGCCTTACGGGTTACCTGTTCCGCGTAGCTCATGAGATTTTGTGCGTAGAATTCCACGGTTTCAACCGTGTACTTCTTGATGAGTTCCTCGGTCCTCCTCACTCCAGTGATATTGGCCATGATCTGGGCGGAAAAGTCCCCCTCCCTTTCTGACGGGGTCCTTACATTGTTGAGGAGAAAGCCCATTATCTTGCGGTCGATCCTGCCCTTTTCAACGATCTTTAGGGGCGGAATGATGATACCTTCCTGAAACAGGGAGGTGGAAAGGGGCATGGATCCTGAGCTCATTCCACCCACGTCAGCGTGGTGGGCCCTGTTTGCAACATAGAAGCGTGGCGTCTCCTGGCCTGCAAATACCGGTGCGACTATGGTGATGTCAGGCAGGTGCGTACCGCCCTTGAAGGGATCATTCAGCATGACCATGTCCCCTTCCCGGAAGGGGTGCGCGTCAATGGCCGATTTGACGGACATGGGCATCGAGCCGAGGTGGACGGGGATATGGGCTGCCTGGGCGATCATGTTACCTTCCCGGTCAAAGACCGCGCAGGAAAGATCCCTCCTCTCCTTGATGTTAGGAGAAAAGGCTGTCCTGGTAAGGGTGACACCCATCTCTTCCGAGATGGAAGAAAACCGATTCTTGAATACTTCCAGGAGGATGGGATTGACTTTCATGGCCCTATTGTCTCACTGTGCGATTTCAAGGACGATGTTTCCCAGTTCGTCCACAACCCCCCGGGCAAACGGGGGGATGACCGTGGTGGACGAGTACTCGACCACGACGGCCGGTTCCTTTACCCGATTCCCTGGAAGAAGCTTTTCCCTGTCCAGGATCAGGGCCTTGATGGCCTTGCCGTCGAATATCACCTCCCTTTCCCCCAGAAGGGCCCCGGGAGGGATCTTTTCGACCAGTTTTCGGGCCCTCTTGAATTTCGGTTTATCCGGGACCCCTCGCGCCCTCAGTCTCAGGTTGACGATTTCAACGGTCTTGTCTTCATTGCGGTACCCGTAAGTTTTCTCATGGAGTTCATGAAAGCCCTTTATGTAGTCTTCGTCAAAGGGAACGATAATCTCGTAAGATTGCCCTTCATAGCGCATGTCCAGGTACCTCTCAAGGAGCACGTTCTCACCCGATATGCCCTCTCCGAGAAGATCCTCCATTCCCCTTTGCTCCAGGTTGCGGAATCCGCGAGAGAGCTGCTCCCTCGTAGAGGTGTGCTCGTTTGTCATGACTGTGATGGAATAGTCTTTTATGATATCTGCCATGAGCATGCCCAGGGCGGAGAGGATCCCCGGGTTCCTGGGTATGAGCACCCTTGGAATGTTGAGGAGCCTCGCAAGGAACGGGGCGTGCATACCGCCCGCCCCGCCGAAACACAAAAGAGTGAATTCCCTCGGATCAAAGCCCCTCTCCACGGAAATCACCCTTATTGCCTTTTCCATTGAGGTATTGGTGACCGAAAGGATGCCCTCGGCCAGCTCAAGGGGAGAAAGCCCTGCCTCCGCCGCCATCTTTTCAAAGTAGGGATAGACCCTTTCAACCCGGAGCTCCATCCCTCCACCCAGAAAATGGTCCGGGATCAACCGGCCCAGGAACAGGTTTGCATCCGTGACGGTTATCTTCTGACCTTTGCCGTAACAAATGGGGCCGGGATCGGCCCCAGCGCTTTCAGGCCCCACCCTCAGGGAACCTCCTTCATCCAGAAACGCAATGGATCCTCCGCCTGCCCCAACCGTATGGATATCAATCATCGGCACTTTAATGGGGTAACCTGCAATTTCTGATTCCACGGTCAGGGACAGGGCCCCATCCAGGAGGCATACGTCCGTGGAGGTTCCCCCCATGTCAAAGGTAATGAGCTTCGGGTAGCCTGCCATCTTGCCTATTTCAAAGGCCCCGACAACGCCCCCTGCGGGGCCCGAGAGTATTGTCCTCACGGACTCTCTCATGGCCGTTGCGGCCGAAATACTCCCCCCGTTGGATTGCATGATGCTGAGGGTATCCTCTTCATCAAGGCCGCTGAGGAGGTGGCCGATATAGCTTTCCATCTTGCGGCACACATAGGCATTGATCAGGGTAGTGGAGGTTCTTTCGAATTCTCGGAACTCGGCCAGGATCTCGTGTGAAAGGGACACGGATACATCCATGCCATGGAGCAGGTCCCTGATCATGGTCTCGTGGGAGGGATTTATATAGGAGAACAACAGGCAGACCCCCACGGATTCAACTTTGAGTTCCTCGATCCGGCTGACGATCTTGCGTGCCTCTCCAGTGTCCAGGGGTTCCAGTTCTTCTCCGGTGTGGAGGATTCTACCAGGGACACCGAACCTCAGGTTGCATGGGACAATGTGAGGGTCTCTGCGGTAGGCAAGGTCGTAAAGCCTGCTCCTGTGCTGCCGGCCGATCTCGATGACGTCTTCGAAGCCCTTGTTGGTGATGAGGGCCGTCTTTGACCCCTTTCTTTCCAGTATCGCGTTGGTGGCCACAGTAGACCCATGGGTAATCCTCTTCTTTTCCCCGGGGCTTCCCTGTCTCAACCCTCTAAGCACCGCGATCGACGGATCAGATGGGGTGGAAAGGGTCTTGTACACAGACCACTTGTCGCCTTCTTTGAAAATAAAGTCCGTAAACGTTCCTCCTGTATCAACACCCAATACGATCATTGAAACACCCGGCCTATCATGTTGGCCTATCGACAAATCTCCGGTCTCGCGCCACGCTCACGGACAGGTGATGGGACATACCCTCGATGCCCTGGGTAAGCAACGGGCTAGATTCCCAGGAAGGCGGTGCGAAGGATATCATTCTCGATCAGTTCCCTTCCCCTGCCGTGGGCGACGATCCTTCCGGTCTGGAGAATATATCCCCTGTCAGCCATGTCAAGGGCCTCCCGCACATTCTGCTCCACCAGGAGGATGCATATGCCCTGCTTCTTCAGCTCTCTCACGGTATACAGGACCTCGTCCACCAAAAGGGGCGCCAGACCCAGAGACGGCTCATCGAGCATGAGGACCCGGGGCCTGAACATCAAGCCCCGGCCAATTGCAACCATCTGCTGCTCACCACCGGAAAGCGTGGATGCGGCCTGGCCCCTTCTTGCCTTGAGAGCAGGAAAAAGGGTATAGACGAACTCCAGGGATTCTTAAATCTCTTTCTTTTCGTTCAGGACATAGGAGCCCAGCAAGAGATTCTCTTCCACAGAAAGGGGACCGAAGAGCATCTTTTCCTCTGGAACATAGACTATCCCCAGCCTGACGATCTGCTCTGTCCTGAGCCTTTGGATTTCACAGCCCATAAACACTATCCGGCCGTCGGATACTTTTTGGGCCCCCATTATTGCCCGGAGGAGCGTGGATTTGCCTGCGCCGTTGGATCCGAGTACACAAACGGTCTCCCCTTCAGCCAGGGACACGGAAACACCCTGGAGCACCGCAAGCCCGGAATACCGTACCTTGATATCTCTCGTTTCCAGGATGACCCGCTGCTTCATTCTTACATCCTTCATACTATGGGAGTTCACTCAAGGCCCCGGGGCTCGCTCAGCTCCCCGGTATGCTCCCGGACATACTTTTCGCCAAGATAGGCCTTGATCACACGCGGATCCCTGGCAACAGTCTCGGGCTTCCCATCAGCTATCTTCTTTCCGTAATCCAGCACTATTACTCTCTGGGTGACCTTCATGACCAATTCCATCACGTGCTCGATCAGCATTACCGTAATGCCGAGATCCCTGTGAATGTGCCTGATCACGGTCATGATCTCTTCTATTTCAACGGGATTAAGCCCCGCGGCCACTTCGTCCAGCAGGAGCAATTTCGGCCCTGTTGCAAGTGCCGTTGCCATGGTCACTTTTTTCTGCGCTGCCACAGGGAGTTCACTTACCAGGAGGTGGGCAAGGGGCAGCAGGTTCAGGTCCTTAAGGATCTCATTTGCCCTGGTCTTGGCAATGGCCCTGGACCTGGTTCTCATAAAGCAGCCGACCATCACGTTTTCTTCCACACTGAGGTCCCCAGAGGCCGCGTACACCTGGAAAGTCCTTGCCAACCCGCGGCGTGCCACTTCATGGGCCTTCAGCCCTGTGATGTTTTCCCCGTCAAAAAGGACCTCTCCGGAACTCACGGGATGCAATCCGGAGATGCAGTTGAACAGGGTGGTCTTTCCAGCTCCGTTCGGCCCTATCAGGCCCACCAGTTCGCCCTCTTCGAGACTGAATGAGATATCGTCGTTGGCCTTGAGACCACCGAAATACTTTGTAACATTTCGCAGTTCGAGCAGGCGCACTATCTTACCCTCCTGCCCCTCACTTTTTCAACGATTCCCCAAATCCCGCGAGGCTCTGCTGCCGAGACAAGCATAATGATGATTGCATAAATAATAAGATCAATCCCTAGCAATCCGGCTCTGGCGCCCAACCATTCTTTCAGATAGCTCTTCATGGGGATAAGAATGCCGGCACCGATAATAGGGCCCCACAGGGAGCCTGCGCCCCCCAGCATTGCCATCAGGGCGATCAGGATGGACAGATCAAGGCTCATGGTGTCTTCCGGTTCAATGTTCTTGATATAGCAGGCATGAAACGAACCCACCATGCTGACGAAAGCCGTGGCAATGGCATAGGTCTTGACCTTGGCCCAGTGGACGTTGATCCCAAGGGACCTTGCCACTTCTTCGTTGTCCTTGATTGAACGAAGTTGAAACCCCAGCCGGGATTTACGAAACCAGTTTACGTAGAGAATCCCCAAAAAGAAGAAGCCCAGGATCACGTAGTAATAGTACACGTCCTCCCTGAAGATCAGCCTCAGGAAATCAGGAGGGTCATACTTGATGGGCGAGATTTCGAGGCCCCGGGCAGCACCTACAAAGTTCCACACCTCAAAGAGATCCTTGAGGACAAGTGAGGTCGCAATGGTGGCGATGGCAAAGTAGTGGCCCTTCAAACGAAAAAGGGGA
>JAFDIC010000401.1 GCA_019308525.1 Deltaproteobacteria bacterium | reverse complement strand
AAGCGTGGCCGGCCTCGGATGCCTTTTCAGGGTCTTCAAGATCTGGCAGCAGCAACCGCAGCAACAACAGATGTTCACTATTTTTTTGGCGTTACTGGGTTGAAGCACCAGCCCTTCTTCTTCAGCCTTGTGCAGGATCTCGATGGCCTCGCTTGTTTCAATGACCCTTCCCAGGCCGTTCCGCTCATAGTAGTCGGCCGCCGCTCCGAAGATGAGACAGGCCTCCTCCAGCTTGTCGCACCCCTCTCCGGCCATCCGGTGCTCCCGCCTGCATATGCAGGGAGCCACCAGGCACTTACTTCGCCCCCTTACAAGCTCCTCAGCCCTTTCGTAGTCCAGGACCTCCATGGTCACGTCCACGCTGCGGGCCACCGGAATGGTCCTCAGTTGGGGGGCCTTCTTCCAGGTTTCGTGTTCAAAGAACCTGGGGATGTACTCGTTCATGTCCCTGACGAGATCCGGATCCAGGTCGTTCACATGGTATTCCCATATCCCGATTATGAACTGGGCCGCCATATACTTGGGTGGATGGCCCCTTCGTTCCATGCTGAAAATGAGTCCTTTTTTGGCCATCTGCTCCAATCTGGAAGAGGCCTCTTCCCTTGAAAGCTTTGCCCTTCGTCCTATTACGCCGGCTTCCTCAGGTATGAGGCTCAGGTGAAGGGCCAGTTCCGCCTCCTCCGGATCAAAAAGACGCCTGAGAATCCTTAGTTCCACACCGCTCTCGGTTGATGGGAAGCCGCCAGGCAGATCATCAAGGTGTTTGGCAAGTTTCCTGTAGACATCTTCACCCATCATAATCGTCCTCCCTTACTGTTTCTTTGCCCAGTCCGGTCCTGTTGCGTCTGGGATGCAGTCCTTTCTGCTCAAATATGGTTTTATGTCCACCACCGGTGTCCCGTCAAGGGCGTCGATCTGCTCAATATGGATTTTCAGGCCTTCTATCGACCTTATTCTGACGCAAAAAAGAGCGATCAGGTTGGGCCTGACCGGTGAGCGGGTGGCAAATACTCCTGTCAGGGGATTGCTCCTGTCGCCCCTGGGATGAACCAGGAGAGTGCCGCGCCTCTCCTCGGTGTCATTCTCATGGAACCAGCCTATTACGTGGGCATGGGAATAGTTATCAAGGCCGAGAAGACCGTCCCTGTACCTTTCAAAGATTTCTATAAACATAGAGGAATCCTGATGCCTGATGATCCCTATGGGTGAAAGCTTGAAACACCTTTTCATCATCTACTCCTCCTGGAAGGGTCTTCCCAGGTGTGCCGGGGCACTGGCCCTGACAAACATCACCACACGCCGCAGCCAGGGTGAAACCTCCATCAGCCTCACAACGAACCTGTTTTCGGCCCCGTGGATGAGCACCAGGGCAAGAATCATAAGGGGAAAAGGTGCCACCTGGAAGACCTGGGCCGGCACGGACTGCCACAGTCCCTGCAACTGTATACCCATGACCTGCAAGAAGGAAAACAGATAGGCTCCCAGCGCCACCTTGAAAGGATGCCATCCCCCGAAGATAACTATAGCAAGGGCGATCCACCCGGTTCCCTCAGCTCCTTGAGGTCTTCCCCATCCAGGTTTTGTGCAGAGGCTGAAGGTCGCCCCGGCGAGCCCCACCATGAGGCCACCAACAATGGTGTACAGCAGTTGTGTCCTCCTGACGCCGACACCCCTGGCATAGGCCGCCCTGGGATTTTCCCCCACACAGCGCAACCTGAGTCCCACGGGTGTTCTGAACAGGTAATACCAACATATCAAGATGGCCACCATGCTCAGGTAGACGGGGACAGTGTGTCTGAAGAAAACCTCTCCGAGGAAGGGAATATCCTTCAGCAAGGGGATCGGCAGGGAAGATGCCTGGGGGCCATAGATACGCGAGTAGGGATTACCGAAAAAATAGGCGAGGTCCCTTCCGGTCAACGTGAGAACAAATCCGACCGCCACCTGGGACTGTTTGAGGTAAATGCTGAAAGATCCCACTATTGCGGCCAGGAGGCCTCCTGCAACAGAACCGGCTGCGAATGCGATCAAAAAGCCCTGGCTTTCGTAGGCAACCACAAAGGCAACCATGGCGCTAAGGAGTATCGTGCCGTCCAGGGAGAGGTTTATCACCCCGGCCCTTTCGCTTACGGTCTCACCCATGGAAGCCAGTATGATTGGGGCGGCCCCCGCGATTATGGAAGAAAACAGGAGTGAAACAGCAATGTCATTCATTGTATCCACTCAGACTGTGGGCCAGTAGGTTTCTTCTTTTCCTGTATCCCTGGAGAAGAAGCGTGGCCAGGACCAGTGATCCCTGAATAATACCGCTCAGGGATGAATCCAACTGCAACATCATCGGGAGTTGTATGCTCCCCACATTGAGCGAGGCGAAGAAAAAAGCTATCACCGGTGCCGGCCAGACACGATAATCTGCCAGCATGACAACAAGGAGAGCCAGGTAACCGTAATTGCTGGAGATAGAAGGTATCAGCCGATGATAGACTCCCACCACTTGGAACACTCCCGCCATGCCTGCAAAAGCGCCTGCAATCCCCATTGCCAAGATGATGTAAGTGCCAGGCTTGAGACCGTGGAGATAAGCCGCCTTGGGATTATTGCCTATTCCCTTGAGGGCCAGGCCCAGCCTCGTGCGCCCCAGCATCCACGCGGTAAGCAGCACACCCGCGAGCGCCAAGAGCAAGCCGACAGGGGATAGGCGAAGTGATTTCAAGACCGGAAGCCACAGGGAAGGAGGGAACGGCTCGGTTCCGCTCATGGAGGCAACACCCGGTCTCTTCCAAGGACCGAATATGAGCCACAGGCTTATTCCAAGTGCGACAAAGTTCAGCCCCAGTCCCGCAAAGATCTCGTTTACACCTGCCCTTGTCTTCAGAAACCCGGTCATGATCGCCCAAAGACTACCGCCCACCACCCCGCCCAGAAATGCAGAGAAGAGGATCACGGACGAAGGGCCATGCTCCGTGCCAAGTCGCATGATTGCCGTCGCAAAGATCGCACCGGCCACCACCTGGCCCTCTATGCCTATATTCCAGAGCCCTATTCGGAAACTGAAAAGCAGTCCGCAAGCGCAAAGACAAAGGGGGACCCAGACCCTCAGAACTTGGGCCACCTTCTGCCACGACCCCAGGGACCCCATGAAGATATACTTCAGGGCCGTGAAGGGAGGGGCGCCCGAAACCAAAAGGATCAACAACGTGAGGAGGAGAATCCCCACCAGGAGGAGTGCGGCTACGGCCAGGGAACCGAAAAAGGATTTCACTTCGGACCTTGGAAAAGGTGTCATGCCGAGGCCTTTCCCGCAATGAGCATGCCCAGCTCTTCCAGGTTCGTATCGCAGGTCTTAAGGTCTCTGACTATCTTGCCCTCATAGAATACCAGGACCCTGTGAGCAACCTGGAGGATTTCTTCCAATTCAGCCGTGGAAAAAATGATACTTGCGCCCTTGTTCAAGAGGAGCATGAGCTGTTCCCACACCCAGTTCACGGACTCTGCGTCAAGGCCCCTGGTAGGGTGTTCCAGCAAGAGAATCCTGGAGAGGGAGGGCATCAAGGCCAGGAGCAGGCGTTGCTGGTTTCCCCCGGACAATGATTCCACTCTCGACTCCGGAGATCCCACTATCTTGAAATGGTCGATCCTATCCCTTGCCTCCCTTCTGGCACTCAGCCAGGGGATCATAATGCCACTGCCATACTTCAAGGCAAA
>JAFDIC010000400.1 GCA_019308525.1 Deltaproteobacteria bacterium | reverse complement strand
CTCATTAGGGCTCGCACCGGTGATGGTCCAGGAGATAGGTAGAATCATAGAAGAGATCAATGAGAGAGGCACAAGCATTCTCCTCGTGGAACAGAATGCCCGGCTGGCTCTCAGGATAGCTCACAGGGGTTACGTGATTGAAACAGGGTTGATTGTCCTGGAGGGGAAAGGCAAAGAGCTGTTGCATAGTGACCACGTAAGAAGGGCATATCTTGGCGGTTGATATCTTCTCTGGATTTCCTGCCTCATTTTGGGGCGTGATGCAACTGAAGAATGGCTTTATGGTTGGGATGATTTACTCTTTAGGTAACCTTTTCTCATCAAGAAAGGAGGTAGGTTCCATGGCAAGAAAGAAGATTCAGAGGATCATCAGGGAGAGTGTCATTGTTCTGGCGCTTTTGGCAGCGTTTGGGGCCGGTGATGCGGTAGGTGCTGGAGAGAGGGACATAGTCAAGATCGGGAGTGTAATGCCGATTTCGGGACCTCAGGCCACCGTAGGATTATCATGGGCTCGGGGCTACGAAATCTTTGCGGACTGGATAAATGATCAGGGAGGACTTAGAATTGGCGGTAGAAAGTACAAGGTCCGAATGATCAATGAAGACAGTGGCATGAATCCGGAAGTGGCGGCTTCTTCAGCCACCAAGCTTGTGCATAAAGACGGGGTGAGGTTTGTCATAGGGGCGATCATAGACCCATGCGCAGAAGCCATATACGGTGTTACGGGTCCGGCTGGAGCGCTGCATATACTGTCATTTCTCAATATTCCCGGTGGTCCCGCCGACGTGAGTCCAAAGAGACCTCTCAAGGTCCGCCTGAATATACACAACGGCATGGTCACACCCATTATGTACGATTATCTGGTGAAGGCATATCCAGGGGTCAAGACCGTGGCCATGGCTGAAATGAATATCGGGCTGGACGTTGTAGTGGCAGACAGGAAAAAGGTCGCTGAAAGACACGGTATCAAGGTGTTGGCCTCAGAGTTTTATCCCCTTGAGAGCTTTGATCTCTATCCCATTCATACCAGGCTTCTCAGCTATCGTCCGGACGCAATTGATATTGGGAACAGCCCCCCGGATCACGCATCCCTACACGTTAAGGCGGCTCGCGAGTTGGGTTTCAGGGGCCCCATATTTTACCATTCACCCATGGATCCAGCCATCATCCTTCGGGCGGTGGGTGCTGTGAAAAGCAATGATGTATTTGGTGCCGGTGTTGACATAAACAGCCCTAAGAATGTGACAAACGAGATGCGCGTGGTCGCCAAATATTGGCAAGCAAAATACAAAGAGCCCTTCGTATCAGACAGCCTGATGGCCTTTGACGTAGTATGGGCCCTCTGCCAGGCCATGGAGAAAGCACAAAGTGTGGATCCCAAAAGGGTCTTGGATGCCCTGGATACCATGACACGGCCAGGAAGCCTGAGAAGTGTTTATGGCCCGGCCCACATGGGCGGTTTGAAGACCTTGGGGGTAAACAGGGTTCTTGTAAGGCCTGTGCCATTAAGTGTCATCAAGAATGGCAAGATTGATCTTCTCAGCCTCACTCTGCCCAAGTTGCCGTGAGAGTGCTCCGTATCGAAGGCAAATCAGAGTAGACGCATTCAGATTCGAGTTGAGCTTGCGACGGCCTTGCCCCATGAAGCGCGGGAATCCCGCCCAGCAGTAAATTGGGCTTCTTACGAGGCCGTCATGTCTAATAAAGAGAAGAGAGGCTGGTATGAAGATAAAGATCATAAATCCCAATACAACAGAGGAAATGACTGCCGACATTTGCAAGTCAGCTCACTATTTTTCCCGAACGGACACGGAAATCTTTTGCGTCAATGCAGAGAAAGGCCCGGTTACTATTGAAGGTTTCTATGATGAACACCTGGCGATACCATGGCTTATTAAGGAGTTGTTGAAATCAGAAAAACACGAGGAGATGGATGCTTACGTAGTTGCATGTTTTGGGGACCCGGGCCTGTACGCCCTAAGGGAGCTGACCGATAAACCCGTGGTAGGTATCGCGGAATCGGCACTAGTGCTGGCCAGCTTTGTTGCAGCCAAGTTCTCGATTGTCACGATAATGCCACGAATACGGATAATGCTCGAGGATCTGGTAAGAAGGGTGGGAGTGGGACACCGGGTTGCCTCCATAAGAACCCCGAATCTGACGGTTATGGATTTCATGAAGGATTTCGAAGGCTGCAAGAGAGTATTGATTGAAGAGGCCAAAGATACAATCCAGAAAGATTATGCCGAGGCCATTATCCTGGGATGTGCGGGAATGGCGGGCTTTGCGGCGGAAGTGGAAAAAGCCGTGCGTGTTCCGGTATTCGATGCCGTGGCATCTGCTGTGAAGGTAGCGGAAATCCTGGTTGACATGGGTATGAAGACAAGCAAGGTCTTGACCTACCAAAGGCCGGAACGAAAGGAATTCAAGGGGATGGAGGAACTTTTTCAGCCCTAGGATTCCCGCCAAGCTTCATGGCTTGGCTCAACGGAGAAGATCTCTGCTCAGTTGAGGATCTTTAGAGTTTATCCTGTGATTGTGTTAGTTGCCTCGCTGCTTTTGAAAGCAATGAAGGTTTGCAGGGTACATGCAGTGGAGGAGACATCCCGATTCCAAAAGGAGGGTGAACAGTGAATCCTGGGAAGGAACGCAAAGTCAAGGTAACGGTATTTCAACAAGGCGCCAATACAGAGGATATTGATGGGAATCGCGAAAGAATACTGAGGAAGGTAGATGAAATAGGACAGAAGGAGAGGCCGGACTTCCTTCTGCTGGGTGAGCTGACTGTTCTTCCTTACATCGGAGCCGTGCTGGAAACCAAGTACTTTGAGTGGGCTGAGCCCATTCCCGGGCCCACCACGGAAGCATTTGCTGAGATGGCCAGGAAACACGAGATGTGTGTGCTCGTGGGAATCTTTGAACGACCCGTTTATGAGGGCGTATTCTACAACAGCCTGGTGCTTCTGGGCCCTGACGGCGAAATTATTGATGGGGTTTTTCCAGATGGGAAGAAAACCGCCAGGTACGTAAAGACCCACATACCATATGTTGTGCGCGATCCGTCCAAATACAATGAAGCCTTCTATTTCACACCTGGTTTTGGGTGGCCGGTATTTTGTGCTCCGAAGGCAAAAGTGGGGCTCACCATCTGCTTTGATCGCCATTTTCCCGAGCCTTTTCGCGTCCTGGCCCTTCAAGGGGCCGAGATCATTTTCAACCCCAACGTGGCAATGGGTTTCAAGGCAACGGCAGGTGGCGCAAGCATGGCCGAAACTTTTTTGACCGAGCTCCAGACAAGAGCGATCGAGAACTCTGTGTGGCTGTGTGTTAGTAACAAGGCGGGAACAGAGGTTCTTGGAGGTCAAGAAACCTTTTGCTACGGCAACAGCGCGATTATCGATCCCACGGGGAAAGTTGTGGTCAAGGCTCCTGCCGAAGAAGAGGCGGTGATCAGTTATGATGTGGACCTGGAAGATATCGTCACCACGCGACGAATGCTTCCCCTTTTCAGGGCCCGCAGGCCACACCTCTATTCACCTATAGTCAAGGAGGATTGAAATCCGTGATGTTTTTCAATCTCTAGGAATCGGCTCTGTACAGGCTGTTGCTCAAAGCCTGATCAACCGCGATCAATGGTCCCTGGGGGTCTTTTCTCAAGGCTCAATATCGCTCCTGAGCTGTTCCCACGCCCCCATTGTCCTCATAGGGGT
>JAFDIC010000032.1 GCA_019308525.1 Deltaproteobacteria bacterium | reverse complement strand
TTTTCCGTGGCCACCCGTGAGCAATGGACCGGTAAGAACGGGGAGAAAGGAGAACGTACCGAATGGCATCGGATAGTGGCGTGGGACCGGCTGGGTGAAATATGCGGTGAATACCTTCATAAGGGCAGCCAGGTGTACATTGAAGGTAGGCTACAGACAAGGGCGTGGGAAGACCGGGAGGGCAACAAGAGGTATACCACCGAAATAGTGGCCCTGCAAATGCAGATGCTCGGTTCACCGGCGAAGCAAGCCAAGGCGGAGAGTCCGGATGAGCAGTTTCCCCAGGAAGAGCCCATTTCTGTCCCTGACGATGATATACCTTTTTAGGTCCAACCGGCTCCAGGAGAGGTGCGGTTTCATAGATTCTCGGGGTAACAAAGAGGTAAGGCCCAACGCTCAAGAGGCCCCGGGGAGTCCTGAAAGGGTGGTGTACTCAGGCTTCCTTATCCTTGTCCGCGTCATCTTCATGGGGAGGGGCTATCTTCTCGGTATTCTCCGGCGGCTCCTGGGAGGCCTTGCGAAAATTCTTTATCCCCTTCCCGATTCCGCTGCCGATCTCGGGTAGTTTGCCCGCCCCGAAGATAATCAGGATAATGATAAGTATTATGATCAGCTCCGGCATGCCTATACCGAACATATATGACCTCCATTGAAGTTAGGTAGTTTCCATCCATAAACGGCCCTTTTTCACGATCTCTGCGTCAATCCGCAGATTTGCCTGCCTGTGCGTGATACGCAGACAGGCGCGACATACTAAAGTATGCCTCCGCATAATTCCTTGATTTCCTTGATCTTGTAAAAACTGCTCATTTCTGCATTGGAAACTCGCTCGTGCCCAAGATTGATCTATGGATGGGCACTAGGTATGGAAATCGAGCTCTTCCAGGAGCAACCTGAATTCCGGGGATTCCATAAAGGCGTTCAAGGCCTTCCTGTAATTCAGCCAGGAGGCCCACATTTTTTTCCACTCCTTGTTGTGCCAGAAGATATCCGGATCTTTCTTCCCCCTGGAAAGGGCAATAAAATCGTCGAATTCGCCCCGGCAGCATTCACAAAAGGACAGGCCCAGGGAAGATTCGATGGGATGCGGCTCCGGCTCTTCTTCTCTTAGGTGCACGCCGCACATGGCACATTTCATATGACAGGCTGAGCACTGGATAATCTTCTGGATCGTATCAATTTTTCCCCTGAATTTTTGGATCTGTTCTTTCTGCTTCTTGTCCTTGAGACGCTCCTTGAGGCTGACAACTTTTTGCATTCTCCCTCAAGCCTTCCCGGGAAGCACATGTTCCCAGACAAAAAAAGTTCTCCTTCTGAGTCCTACGACTGCCCTGTTGGTTAAGAATGTCGGTGAGATGAACCAACCTTGTTTGGAGTCTAACACCGATGATCAAGCAAGTCAAGAAAAGGGGCTTGCCCAAGGCCAATTACGGATCATAGGTCGTCTGTTTTCACTTGACAGCATTTCAAGTTTTCGTATAGCCTGCGCAAAGACAGAATTTCCATCACATCACTCCCTAAGATTAGAGACCTTAGTTTAACCTTCCAAAAATTGTTAGCGGATGAATGCAAATATATGAATGCACTGGAAAGAATTGCGCAATTCCATGAACTTTTGAAGGCAAGGGGTGCATGTCGCCAGACACTGAGCTACTCGAGTGTGTCGCCGTCCTCAAAGGGGCTTTGCAAGGGGCCCAATTGTTCAAGGAATTGGCGCGACCTCGTGTGCTTAGGGGACAGAGGAGCTTGCAGGTCATACCACTTGGGGATCGCCTCAAGCTTGACGGAAAAAACTATGTTCAGCACAATTGAGAACAGAGATAAGACTTGCTGCCATGAGCCCCGAAGATATTCTTGAGCAACCTCTTGAAAACCCCGCGCAAAGAATATGCGAGCGCTTGAACCAAGTCGTACCCCGAATAGGGAAGGGTCAATCTGAGGGAACAGCGTATGATTACCCGGAGAAGGGAAATTTAGGGGATCAGAGGAGGAAAATGGCAGATCATTACGGGCATGCGGGTTTTCGTCTTCGTGTCAATCTCACGGAAAGAAAGACATTCCTGGAAGATATACCGGAATCATATGCCAGGAAGTGGATGGGCGGTAGAGGCTTTAACATGGAGGTGTATTTCCGGGAGATTCCCGTTGATGCTGAGCCCATGGGGGAGGAGAACATCTTGATGTTCGGAGTCGGGCCGATCACGGGTACGGCCTTTCCCGGATCAAGGATAAATGTTTCTGGGAAGTCTCCTCACACGGGATACCTCGGGGATTCAAATGCCGGCGGCCATTTCAGCGCAGAGATGAAGTTTGCCGGAATTGACCAAATCATATTTGAAGGAAGAGCCGATGCTCCTGTCTACGTTCGAATCGTGGACCACGATGTTGAAATTCGTGAAGCATCACACCTGTGGGGCCTGGACACCTGGGAGACCACTGCCGCCATACGCCGCGAATGCCATGATCACGGTGTGCAGGTTGCCTGCTGCGGTACGGCTTCCGTGAACGGGGTATCCTACGGTAGCATCATAACAAACAATGCACGGGCATTCGGTCGCACGGGGATGGGCACTCTGATGGCCTCAAAGAACCTGAAGGCAGTGGCCATTTCGGGAACAGGTGCTGTGAGCGTGGCAGAACCGGAGAAATTCCAATCCCTGTTGAACTACGTTTACAGGGCTGTCTATAACCATCCAAATTTTCAAGAGAGAGGAATAACAGGCACTACGAACCTGATAAGACTCTGCCAGCAGGCGGGTATCCTCCCCACGCGTCATTTTCAAACAGGTGTGTTTGAAGACTGGCTAAAGGTGTCGGGCGAAACCGTTGCAGCCAGGTTCAACGTGAAACGCAAGGCATGTTTTTCCTGTGTGAATCCATGCAGCCGCTTCTACGTCGTACCTGGGGGATTTAAGGGGCAGGAACTTAAGGCCGAGGGGCCTGAATACGAAACTCTGGCGGGATTCACCGCGAGAGTGGGAAACCCCGATATCAAGGTTGCGCTCAAGTGTGCGGAGATTGTCAACCGGGCCGGTTTGGACTCAATAACCGCATCCGAGGTGATTTCATGGGCCCAGGAGATGTACCAACTGGATCTTCTGAACCAAAAGGACACCGATGGTCTGGACTTGTCCTGGGGCAATTCCCTTGCAGTCTACGAGCTGCTCTTGAAGATTATCAATAACGAGGGATTCGGTGCTATTCTGTCAAAGGGGGTGGTTCATGCCGCTGAGACACTGGGCATCGGCCGTGATCTTTGTATGGAAGTGAAAAACCTGGAGATTTTTCAGGCCGATGTCCGCGGACTCAAGGCTTACGGGCTGGGCAATGCGGTAGCATCCAGGGGGGCGGACCATCAAAGGGCCGATCCCTTTTTCGAGATGTCCGGACGAACAGAAGAGGCCCTGGAAAGGTTTGGATCGACTTCCTGTGCCCTGATGGAGCGATGGGAAGGGAAAGGCAAGATGGTCCCCTGGTTTGAAGAGATGTGTGCCTTGGCTGATTCCCTGAGCTTCTGCAAAATCATAGGAATTTCCATGGAGATTGTTCAGGAGGCGGTGGCTCGAGACCTCTTCCGATTCTCCACGGGTCTCGACGTTGACATAGAAGAGATTTTGCGGATCGGGGAAAGGATCAACAATCTTGAAAGGGCTATCTTGGTAAGATACGGTCTTTCAAGAGCGGATGATTACCTCCCGAAAAGATTCACAGACGAACCCCTTCCGGAGGACTCCAACCTCGCCGCAGGAATGGTATTTGAAAACGATGCCCTTCTCTCGGAGTATTACAGCTTCAGGGGCTGGGATCCAAAAACAGGCTGGCCGACCGAGAAGAAGCTTTATGAATTAGATCTGGGCTTTGTGGTTGAAGATTTTGAGAAAAGGGGCATTGCCCTGAAAAAAGACTATCCGGTCTTGGAGGAAGACACTGACGGGACAACGACCGCGCGGTGGACTTACATATCAGAGAAGACCGGAAAGAACTTGGACTACATTAACAAGTTTCGGAAGATCCACGCGATAAGGGAAAAAACGAGGGAGTCCACGAAGATGCTTGACAGGAAACTGGTTGTGGACCCATCTCTTTGTACGGGTTGCCGGGCTTGCGAGACGGCATGTTCTTTCTTCCACCACAGGACCTATTCCCCGTCCTTGGCTAGAATCCATGTGGTAAAGCTTGAAGAGCAGGGTGTTGATAAGCCCATAGTTTGTCTTCGATGCGCAAGGGCTCCCTGCGCGGCCATATGCCCCGAGAATGCAATTGCTCAGGATCCAGAGAAGAAAACAGTCAGAGTAAATGAAGACGGTTGCGTCGGATGCGGGCTTTGCGTCGAAGCATGCGTCAGCGGAGTGATTCAATTACACCCTCAAACACAAGTGCCCCTGCTGTGTGACCTGTGCGGAGGGGATCCAGACTGCGTGAAGAAATGTCCCACGGGAGCCCTTGTCTTTGTAGAAGGCACGGATCATGCCGGGAAAAGGACGCGAGATCATCTAGGGCAAAAGGTGGGCAGGGGGTTCCCGGGGAGGAGATCTTTAGACGGGAGAAGACCGGTGGACAGACCCATGATGCCGCCTGACCCGGAGACGGGCGAACCGATCGAGCCTCCTCCGGCCTATGGTGGCAACCCCCCTCCCCCTTTTGATAAGAAAAAGCAGTAAGGCACACGATTTGGTGCGGTCTTAGCGTGCGTGGGAGGTTATTCCTTTGTTCTGGCAGCAACTCGTCAACTGGATCAATCTTGGCGCCATGTACGCCCTCCTGGCCATAGGTTATACGATGGTGTACGGGATCATCAAGTTGATCAATTTTGCCCACGGCGAGATCTTCATGTGTGGTGCCTTTTTCACATGGTGGCTGATGACGAGTCTTTCCATCCCTTTCATGCCTTCCGCCCTTGTCGGAGTGAGTCTCGCAGTCCTGGTGGGAGTGGGGATTGAACGGGTTGCTTACCGGCCCCTGCGAAATGCACCGCGGTTTGCCGTGGTGATAAGCGTCCTGGGGATGTCCATCTTTCTCCGCAATATGGCCAGAATCCTATGGGGTGCGGAGTTCCAGGTTTTTGACGTGGATTTCGGAGGGGCACCCATTCATCTGGGAAGCGTGGTTATTCCTTTCAAAAAGGTTTTCATCCTCCTTATTTCCTTGTTCCTGATGATCGCTCTGGGAGTGTTTGTAAAGAGGACCTCCCTTGGCAAGGCAATGCGGGCAACTGCTGCTGACAGTGAAGCCGCCGAGATGATGGGCATAAGCGCAAATGCTTTGATTATCCTCACCTTTGTCATCGGGTCGGCCCTGGCTGCGGTAGCGGGAATACTTTATGCAGTCAACTATAACAGCATTGATCCCTACATGGGGTTCAGTGCGGGCATGAAGGCCTTTGCCGCCGCAGTGCTGGGTGGAATTGGAAATATTTACGGGGCCATGCTGGGAGGGCTCTTCCTCGGCATATTCGAGGGTATCGGCGCAGGATATATCTCTTCCATGTACCGGGATGCGTTTGCGTTCGGCGTGTTGATCATGGCCCTCATTTTCAGGCCTCAAGGTCTGCTGGGCGAAGGGGGAGCCGGTGAATAAGGAAAGGCTGGATGACCTTTCAGGGATATCCCAGGTGACGGCACATGGTCCCACGCCGCAAGAGGCACCACTGGTAAGGCTGGCCAAGGCATTCTCCCTTTCCAGGTGGTACGTCAAGGGCCTGATCTTGGGTCTCTCTGTCCTGGTTCCTTTCGCAGTGCAAAGCAACTATGCCATGCGAGTCATCATATACATCTGTCTCTATATTGTTCTTGCCCTGGGTCTCAATGTGGTCATGGGCTTTACCGGCCTGCTCAATATCGGCCATGCCGCTTTTTATGCTACCGGGGCCTATACTACAGCGATTTTGATGACTTTCCATGATCTGCCCTTCTGGCTGACCGTTCCGATAGGAATGGCTGTAGGCATCGGGTTCGGCCTGGCCATAGGCTTTCCCACGCTCAGATTGAGGGATGACTACCTTGCCATGGTAACACTGAGCTTTGGACAAATCGTATACATTGTGGCCAACAACTGGATGGGCTTGACAAGGGGGCCCAGAGGCATACCAGGGATTCCCCCGCCGCGCATCGGATTTCACGAGTGGTCTTTTGTCTTTGATAGCTACAGGGCCTATTACTACCTCATCCTTTTCTTTGTGGTCGTCACGGTCTACGCGTGCGTGAGAGTGAGGGATTCGAGGGTGGGCCTTGCCTGGATGGCGATCAGGGAAGATGAAGACGTGGCGGCCGTGATGGGTATCAATCTCGGGTTCTACAAGACCCTGTCCTTTGCATTCTCCGCGGCCCTGGGGGCCCTGGCAGGAAGTTTCTTTTCCGTGTTCCAGAGTTTCGTGAGCCCCAATAGCTTTACCATCCTGGAGTCGGTCGTGATTGTTACCATTCCCATTTTGGGAGGCCTTGGCAGCATTCCGGGGACGATTTTGGGGGCGGTCATAATGATCGGGGTCCCTGAGGTCTTCAGGGCGGCGAGTGAATACAGAATGGTGGCCGTAGGGGCTTTTATGGTTCTCATGATGATATTCAGGCCCCAGGGCCTGTTCGGCAAGAAACTCTATCAGCCGACTTACAAGCTTTGAGAAAATGGCTATTCTTTCCGTGAGATCCCTGACAAAAAGCTTTGGAGGGTTGACTGCCTTGAACGGCTTGGACCTGGATGTTGAGGCAGGGGAAACTCTGGGTATTATTGGGCCGAATGGTTCAGGGAAAAGCACCTTTTTCAATGTCCTGACAGGCGTGCATAAACCGAACGGGGGCGAGGTGCATCTCAACGGGATCCAGGGTAACCTCTTGGCGCGAAAAACACACGAGATCATAGGACTGGGAATATCGCGAACCTTCCAGAACCAGAGACCCTTTAATAACCTGACGGTTCTGGAAAACGTGATGGTGGGAGGTCATTGCCGCACAAAAGGAGGGGTGTTTTCCGCATTGCTGGGCCTGCCCTCATCCCGCAGAGACAGGGAACGTCTCATGCGTGAGGCCAGGGAAGTAATGGCCATTTTCGGCAAGCGTCTGCTCAGCATGGAGAACGAGCCTGCGTGGACCCTCTCATATGCCAACCGGAGACGGCTTGAGATAGCCAGGGCACTTGTCTCCAGGCCTCGAATTCTTCTCCTTGATGAGCCGACAGCGGGCATGAACCCTGCTGAGTCCCTTCAACTCGTTGATAACATCTCAGAAATAAATCGAATGGGAACCACTGTTCTTGTTATTGAACACGACATGCACGTGATAAGGAAGCTGTGCAAGCGGGTAGTTGCACTTGACCACGGGGAAAAAATCGTGGAAGGCAGTTATTCTGAGGTAAGAAACCATCCCAGGGTCATAGAGGCTTACTTGGGAAAGGACTAATTCACCGCTGAACCGTGAATCCGTCGAGGGAACCTAGAACATGCTGAAGCTGTCCCACGTGACAACTTACTACGGTCCGCTCAGGGCGCTGCATGATATTTCTATTGAGGTTGGGAGGAACGAGATAGTGTGTCTTCTGGGAGGAAACGCGTCTGGAAAGTCCACTACTATGAAGGCCATTCTCGGAATCGTCAGGCCGACCCGGGGTCAAATAGAATTCATGGGCAAACGAATAGACGGTCTGCCGACCCACGCGATTGTCCGCCTGGGTATCTCTCCAGTTCCCGAAGCCAGGAGGATATTCGCACGCCTCACGGTCATGGAAAATCTTGAAATGGGGGCCTTTATCCACCGTCGAAACAGCAGGTATGATTTGAATAGTGAACTGGAGGGGGTCTTCAGGCTTTTCCCGCGGCTGAAGGAAAGGTTGAATCAGGACGCAGGCACACTGAGCGGAGGAGAACAGCAAATGTTGGCCATCAGCAGGGCCCTGATGGCGAAGCCGAAGATGATTATCATGGACGAGCCTTCCATGGGGTTGTCCCCTATTCTCGTAAATGAAGTCTTCAATGTGATACAAAGGGTGAGGTCCCTTGAAATCCCCATATTCATAGTGGAACAGAATCTGAGAAAGGCCCTATCCATTGCTCACAGGGGCTACATACTGAATGCTGGTGAAATTGTCATGAAAGATTCGGCGGAAAACCTGCTGAAAGACGAGAGCGTGGTAAAAGCCTATCTTGGTGAGGAGTAAGGTCTTGGGATAAACGAAGTTCAACAAATGAAAAGGAGGTTTGAGATGAAAGGGAGATTCTTTGTGATTGGCGTGGGACTGGTAACAGTATTGTTATTCAGTTCGGCATTGCTGGCCGCGGAACCTCTAGGGATAGGCCTTTGCGCCCCCATGAGCGGCGGGGCAGCTTCCTGGGGTAAGAAGGCTGAGGTAGGAACCAGGTTTGCCATTGAGAGGATCAATGCCTCCGGTGGCGTCGTGGCCAAGTGCGAGTCGGTTGCTCGAAAGCTCAAGTTGATTGAAGTTGCCGATGATAAGAATGACCCAAGGGAGGGTGCCTCCATCGCCCAGCGTTTTGTCGACAATGGGAAAATACTGGCCATGGTCGGCCCGATTACCAGTACGGTGGCATTGGCCGGCGCACCGATTCTTAACAAGCATGGCTTGGTTCAACTGGCGATCGGTGCCACTGCTCCTTCCTATACCAATGCTGGTCCATATTCCTTCAGGGTCGTTCCTACGGACGCCTTTCAAGGGCGATATATCGCCAAGTGGGCCGTGGGGCGGAAAAAATGGAAACGCTTTGCAACCATTTACGTTAACGATGACTATGGGAGGGGGTTGAATGAAGTCTTTGTCACCGCCATGAAGGAGCTGGGTATGCCGGAAGGCACGGTAGTAGCTTCAGAGGCCTATTTGCCCAACGACACAGACTTTACTGTCCAGCTCTCCAAGATAAAGGGGTTGCGCGCAGAGGCCCTTTTCATTGCTGGCCATTACAGGGAAGGGGCCTTGATCGCACGCCAGGCGAAGGAGCTGGGGCTCGATGTTCAAATCCTCGGCACGGATGGCATAGGGCATCCGGAATATATCAAGGTGGCTGGAAAGGCTGCCGAAGGGACTATCTATTCGGGTTACTTTTCCCTGAAGGATAAGAGGCCGTACATCCAGGAATGGGCGGCGGCATTTAGGAAAGAGTACGGGAGAGACCCGGGCCTGGTAGAAGGTCTTGCCAACGATTGTGTCCTGTTGGTTGCCAAGGCAATAGAGCTTGGGGGTGCGAACCGCCGCGACTTGGCGGTGGCGCTTTCCGCCATCGGGGCCTACTATCCTCCTGTGATAGGAGCCCTTGGAGAAAACAAGTTCGACAGCAACGGCGACATGGTGCGAAGTATGCTGATGTACATCGTAAGAAACGGGATGGCCGTGCTCTACAAGGAGTGAAACCTGAACTTGTTTGATCGACCCCATGCCTGGCCGGGATAGGGGAGGCCGGGCATGGATCCTGGCGAGAGGGAACCCTTCGGGCTGTTGCCGGTATCCGGATGGGGTTAAGTCATAGCTCTGAGCACAGTTTCTCCAAGTTTGCCCAGGTTGCGGGCGATGGTGATCCCGGCGGACTCAAGGGCCCTTATCTTGTCTTCGGCCTTTCCTTCACCTCCTGAAATGATGGCACCGGCATGGCCCATTCTCTTGCCGGGGGGTGCGGTTTGCCCGGCAATAAAAGCGATTACGGGTTTGTCAAACTCGGCCTTCACGTATTGCGCCGCTTCCTCTTCAGCGGTACCCCCGATTTCTCCTATCAGCACGACCCCCTTGGTTTCAGGGTCTTTCTTGAATCTCTTGAGGTGGTCCACAAAGGTTGTCCCAATGATGGCATCACCCCCGATCCCGATGCAGGTAGATTGTCCGAGTCCTGCCTTTGTCAATTGGTCCACCACCTCGTAGGTAAGGGTGCCGCTCCTGGAAATGACACCCATGGAACCCTGCATGTGGATGGGGCCGGGCATGATTCCTACCTTTGTCTTCCCGGGCGAGATTATGCCCGGGCAATTAGGGCCTATGAGGATGGTATCCTTCCCTCTCAGGAAGCGGGCAACTTTTACCATGTCGAGTGCCGGTATCCCTTCTGTGATGCAAACTATCACGTCGAGTCCTGCTGCTGCGGCCTCCATTATGGCATCTGCTGCGAAGGGCGGAGGGACAAAAATACAGGAAGCATTGACACCTTCATTCTCCGCGGCTTCCAGAACGGTATTAAAAACCGGCACGCCCTCCACGGATTGTCCTCCTTTCCCCGGCGTTACACCCGCAGCAACAACGGTGCCATAGTCCAGCATCTGCCTCGTATGGAAGGTTCCCTCCCTGCCGGTGATCCCCTGGACCACCACCCTGGTATTCTCGTCAACAATGATGCTCATTGTCCATCTCCGTTCTTCCTGGAACTCAAATTTTCCCTACCTGCTTTGCGACGAGTTCTGCCGCCTCTGCCATATCCCTGGCCACGAGGAACTTCAGTCCCGACTCATGCAATATTCTCCTGCCCTCCTCCACATTTGTCCCCTCGAGCCGGACGATCAAGGGGACTTTGATATCGGTCTCCTCCGCAGCCTTCAGGACCCCCCGTGCCAGGACGTCGCACCTCAGGATACCACCAAAGATGTTTATGAGGATGGCCCTGACCTTGGGATCGGAAAGTATTATCTCGAACCCCTTTGTTATCATCTCTTCGCTGGCACCGCCCCCAACGTCCAGGAAGTTGGCCGGTTCAGCTCCTGCCAGCTTGATCATATCCATGGTGGCCATTGCCAGGCCCGCACCATTGACCATGGCCCCGATATTCCCGTTCAGTCGGATGTAGTTCAGGTTGTATTCCTCGGCCTTGGCGTCCAGGGGGTCCTTTTCCCTGGGATCGTCAAGGGCCTTCATCTCAGCTTGCCTGTAAAGGGCGTTATCGTCTATTGTGATCTTGGCATCCAGGGCCAGGCAACTCCCCTGCCTAGTGATGACGAGAGGGTTTATCTCTGCCAGGGAACAATCAAGAGTGACAAATGCCCTGTAAAGGCCGGCCATTATGGACATCAAGGACTTGATCGTACTGGCTTCAGGTAACGGGCTCAGTTTGTAAGCCAGTTTCCTCGCCTGGTAAGGCATCCAGCCTGTCACGGGGTCAACGGGCTCCTTCAGGACAAGTTCGGGTGTCTCGGCGGCCACCTCTTCGATTTCCATGCCTCCTGCCTGGCTGAAGATCATGAGGGGCATGGCTCCGGAACGATCTATCACCATGGCCAAGTAAAGCTCCTGATCGATCTCGACACCCTCTTCCACCAGCACCTGGTGCACCCGCTTACCCTTGGGGCCCGTCTGCTTTGTGATCAAGGGCTTGCCCAGGATTTCAGCGGTGGCATTCCTTACCTCCTCGAGGGATTTAACAACCTTGACGCCTCCTCCCTTTCCGCGGCCGCCGGCATGTACCTGTGCCTTGATCACCCAGGGGGGGGCCTTAGTCCTTTCGGCTGCCTTCATGGCATCATCAGGCGAAGCCGCCACGTATCCTTCTGGCACGGGTATTCCGAACTTCTTCAATTGTTCCTTTGCCTGGAATTCATGCAGTTTCATCTCAATTCTCCTGTCCCGGTTGAGTCCTGGGGTGGAATAGCCCGGCGGCAAATACCTCGGGTCTGGGAACTCTAATTCTTTTCACGGTCTTGTGTCAAGGTCTTGGTCCGGAATCGCACCCCTTTCCTGGATGATCTGTTTCAATTGGGGGGGTAGTCTGACAGGTTTCATGTTCTCGTTGATGCAGGCATGGACCGTATGGCCGCTTACCAGCAATTTCCCCTGCTCGTCTAAGACCCTGTATTGAAAGCGGACCCGGACGCCGTCTACATCAGCAATTCTTGTGCAGACGGTGACCATCGAATCATAGCCAACGTTTGCGTGGTACTTCGCCGCTGCCTCTATCACCACCAGGGAATACCCCTGGCCCTCTAGGTAAGAATAGGGGAGGCCGAGTTGCCGCATATACTCGGTCCGTCCCACCTCGAAATAGGTGAGGTAATTGCCGTAATAGACAACTCCCATGCGGTCAGTATCCTTGTACCTCACCCGGATTTTGGTTTCATGCCAGCCTTGATTTCCCATGGATTCTCCTGTAAGGTTTTCCTCCAGTGCTCCCTGAACATAGGGCAGGATTGAGTAAGGCACCGCAGTTCAAGGCCGCTATTCTAATTCCATGATTGGAGATGTCAAGGGCATAATATGGCACGCGCATTTCAGTGAAAGGGAAAATATTGCAAAGGAGGATTGAACATGGATTTTTGCGAGGTGAATGAAAAGAGGAGGACCATAAGGAGGTTCCAGGCCCCTGCAAGGGAAGAACAACTGATCAAGATCATCAAGGAGGGCACCAAGGCTCCCTCTTCAAGGAACACCCAGGGGTGGGAATTTGTTGGTGAACATCCTGGGCTGGTTTGCGTAGCATACCTCCATGTGGGACGTCTCCAGCAGTCTTCGGACCTCAGGATCCTGTTTCCGGACATTAATCACGTAATTAGCCCCCAACCTGGTACCAAGCTTCAGCCTGGACTCGGGGGTACCGGTCAGTATGACGGGCTCTGCGCCCAGCGTCTTTGTAACTGCTACGCTCAATAAGGCCGATCGGGACCGAACCTATCACCACTGTCCTTTCTCCGCGTTGCTCTTCCCATCTCTATCCTCCAACGCGCGGCAAGCTGCCCCGGGAGAACCTGGATCAAAAGGGGCCGCGCTTCTTGTTCATCTCTTCAAAGCTTGATATTGGCCTCTATAAAGGCGATCTTGGCCGTATCTTCCACCAGGTCTGCCAGGTAGAATGCCGTCTTCAGGTCCTTTCCCAGTGTCATGATCCCGTGCTCCTTCATTAGCAACGCCCGGGCTTCGGGATAATCTTCCAGCCCCTTTGTGACCAGTTCGCAGAGTTCCTCGGAGCCGGGCAGGGCACACTCTATGGTAGGTACATGTTTCAAGTTGGCCCTTGCCGATACGGTGACGAGGGGTAGAGGGACGGCCTTGTTTGCATAGGCCGTGGCGTAGGGCGGATGAAGATGGGCCACGGCATTGACCTCCGAGCGGAGACGGTAGGCCCCGAGATGAAAGGATGTCTCCTTTGAGGGAGCCAGTCCCAGGGGGGAATCCAGAACTTGGCCCTCAAGGTCTACGAGGATATTCGCCTGGGGCTCTACGTCTCCCAGGGAAATCCCTGTCGGGGTAACCAGTACCATACTGGCCCCGGGTATCCTTGCACTGAGATTTCCTCCTGTCCCGCATATGAGACCCCTCTGAAAGGATCGCCTGCTGTATTCGCTCAGTTCACTCCTCAATATCTCCACCTTTTCCTGATTATTGTCTCCCAATTCCTTCGACCTCCATGAAGTACACCAGTTTTTCGACACAGCGTTCAATAAAGTAATTGTCATTTATGTGGGCATCAATCTCTTCCAGTTGAATGTCAGAGCTGAGGTTCTCCCTAAGGGCATTGACAAGAACCTTGTTTCCTGAGGGATCATGGAATGGGCCGCCTTCACCCCCATAAACAGACCAGCCCCTCAAGGGTATCATTAGGGCAACGGGGCCCCGTGACAGGTTCAGCCTTTTGGCCATGGTGCTTCCCACCTCTCCCATCTCGCGCCTGGAAAGCTTCAGGTTGGCGTTCATGGGGTTGTGCATGTAAATCTTTCGATGCCGGAGCCTCGAGGGGATGGATTCGCGCGGCCCAAAACACAGATATTCAAGGCCTCCCGTTGAAACGACTTGGGGGATCCCCTTCTAAGAAGCGGCCGTCATCCGACCGGGTTTCACCGGGACATAGGCACCTTTCCCAATGACCTCTTCTGCCAGCTCATGGGGGGTGAGATCAAACACGGCCTTGATTGAGCCTGCTTCTACCAGTTCCTCCATGGCGGAGTCGCCTGCCCCTGAAGCATGGAAAGGGAGGACTTCATAGCCTCTACTCTACCCCACTTAAAGAGGTCCAGGAGGAGGATCGCTGCCACCTTCACCACGCCCATGGTTGTCATGGAACCGTCCCCAGTACTACCTGACTTCCGTGTTTCTCGGTGGAACCCATGGGTAGGGTAACAACGTCGTTCTTTTGAAGCACTATGGCGTACCCGGCCGTATCCGCCGCATCCTGGATGCCCCTTACGATCTCGGCATAGTAAGGGTTTGAGATATCAGGGATGATGATACCAATGGTCATGGATCTCTTCATTATGAGCCCCTGGGCCAGGGCATTGGGCCTGTAATCCAGTTGGTGTATGGCCCTGAGGACCTTCTCCCTAGTCTCGCGGCCCACCCGGTGGGGGCTATTGTTGATCACCCTTGATACGGTCGCTATGGAGACATTGGCCTTGGTGGCTACATCTCTGATCGTGGACAATGGATGGCTCCTTTATGAGGAATACAAGGAAAACGTTTACACCTACACTATTCTTGTTATTGTCTATTGTCAAGAGTGGAGTGAGAGTGATATTGAAGGAGCGAAACAGATTCCAGGTGGCCCTCCCATTGTTGTTTGAAAGGCATAACTTATGAATATCAAAGTCATTTTCGCCTTCTTGATATCCCTTGGCCTGGGAATTACGTTCCTGAACATACCTCCGGCAATGGACACCTTGATGCCCTTGTACGGAGTGTCCTATACGGGCATGTCCGTTCTCTTGAGCGCCCTGCTCTGGTCACACGCCTTGATGCAGGTCCCGGCCGGGATGATCGCGGATAAGCTGGGAGTGGAACGGGCCCTAATTCTGGGAATGAGCTCCTTGACAGTGGGGAATTTCCTGCCGGCCGCGCTCCCTTCCGTGGGGTTGGCCATACTGGGTCGTGTGCTTACGGGAATAGGTACAGGCTTGGGATTCGTGACCGGCATGAAACTCATTGCCCTGTATGCACCTGATGGGAGAGCGGGTGCCTTTCAGTCCTTTTTTGCAGGGATCTTCTCCGCAGGGAACATCTTGGCCTACCTCGTGATACCCAGGCTCCTCCCTCTAGGCTGGCAGTGGACATACCTTGCGCCTGGAATCTTGTCCTCTTTCCTGCTCCTGTTAACCCGGGGCATCCACGTGGAGTATCCAGACCAAGATTCTCCTTCTCCCATGAGCCTCAGTGGTATATTGAAGATTCGTGCCGCCTGGGTCCTGGGCCTCTACCATGCCCTGTCGTGGGGGACCATGATCAACCTTGGCAACTGGATACCCAGCCTGCTCGCAGAGTTCTGGGCAGGTTCCACGGCATCCCAACTTGCTTGGGGCGGTATGTTCGTCATGTTCGTAAGCGGTCTGGCAAGGGTCTCAGGCGGTTTTATCCTCTTTAGGTTTTCCCCCATGCTTATAGCCAACGGCTCCATACTGATACTTGCCTTCATCTTTACCGGACTCTTTTTTGTCCCGGTGCCGGCTGTCCTGTTATTCCTGGCAATCTCGGCGGCATGGTTTTCATGTATCAATTTCGGGGCCTTCTTTCACTTAGCCTCCACAATGGTGAAGCGGGAATCCCTGGGCACCATCATAGGGGTGGTCAATTTTCTTGCCAACCTGGGAGCGGTCCTGTTCACCCTTGCCTTTGGCCTTGCAAAGGATTGGGCCGGCTCCTTATCTTCGGGTTTCATAGTTCTCACTATCCTTGCCATTCTTGCCTTTGCCTTTGGAAGGGGTATTCTCCGCCGGGAATGCGGTGTCTCTTCGTGTCAGCAACAGGACTGAAGAGTCAGGAGCCTCGAATCGATGGTCTTGATAGTGAATTTCATGGCAGTAGCGTGAGGACTGATAATGGGCTTTTTGCACAAGGAATTGTGCATGTGCACAATTCCTTGTGCATTTCTTTGAGACGACCTGCCGGCTCTGGGTGGTTGGAGCCGCCGTCATTTTCATTCCAGGTTTTTGAAAGAGCCTCACAATAAGGCTCTCCGGTTTTCACATGCACCTTGCTTAGAAAAACCCCAAAGAATCAGGTCTTGGCATAGATATTGTATTCGTATGACGCCATGTAGGGCTTAGGATCGCTAGAGGGACGGGGTTATTGATAGGCACCAGTGCCCGGAGTCTAACAGGCGCCCTTAGTTTGTCCGCTTCAGGTGAGACCTTAGCATAGCCTTACACGAATTGATAATAGAGGAATGAATGGGCAAAAACGCATTTAAAGAATTGGGTAGTTTCATCCAGTTTTGGATTGAGGCAAGCAAGTTGCCGTCCCCGAAAGGGGTTTCCCAAATGTCTCCAGGAGAAAAATCATCTCATCAGGTCTTGGTCCACGAAAGTAATCTTTAGGGAAGTTCAAGGGAGAAATGAAATGGAAAAAGGGCGGAAGCTGTCATTAGATCTTTGGGTGTTGCTTCTCATTCTGTTTGCCATGTTCCTGAATCCAGCCAAGGCATCCGCGCAGGAAGGGTGTTTCGTTCCAACGGTGCCGGGGGTGGTTGAGGATCTTGCGGCCTGGATGCCTGTGCCGATTCTCAAGGCGGAGAGGGAGACCATTGACCCGGGAGGTAGCCTGAAGCTGTGGGTGGAAGATGGGTGTCCCCCGTTCGACTGGTCGGTTACAGGGGCAGGATACACTCTATCCCAGCCCAGCGATGACGGGCGCATAGTGACACTGTTCTGCGCAGGGGGAACCTGAGGCTCAGACTATGATGCGGTCGCATTGGTATCGATCACAGATCAATACGGGGGGTCAGATACCTTGTCTGTTATGGTTACAGGAGGCAAATGGTACTGGGACTTAAACCAGAGGGCGACGCGGAGCTCGGATTGCGGGGGAGAAGGTGATTGCGGCAACAATGTCTCAGTTGTCATTGTTCAGGGGAAGTACAAGTGGGAATACTCGGTTTGGGATTTTTTCCACAGGCTGAGGGATGTTGCGGAGCTCGGAACATGCACGTGGGATGGGTGGGCCTTTGGGGGAGCTGATCCAGCAGATGGTCCCTATGCCACTCCCTTGGATGGAACGACGTGGGGCAGTTGTGAAGTCCACAGGCCATATCCTGCATGGGCGAGGGTAAATCTTTACAGGTATATATGCCCGTAGTTCTCACAACAGCACAGTTTTCTTTTCAGAGGAGACGATCGTCAAGGGATAGCACTGGAATCGACAGCTTTCACGACTTGGTCGATCTTGTCGTGAGCCAGGAACCGTACCGATCCGTACGTCGTGCATTTTGGGTGACTGATAGTAGCTCTTCCCGCAGGGGACAAAGAGCTATCGATCGTCTTGAGCGCTGGTATCCCAACGCTATTCAGGTACATACACCGATCCATGCAAGCTGGCTTAACCAGGTTGAAATTTACTTTTCTGTACCACAGCGCAAGGTCCTTACGCCTAACGACTTTGAAAGCCTCGGAGAACTTGCAAGTAGAATCCTCAGCTTTTAAGGAGAATATGAAAGAGTGTCAAGGCCATTCGAGTGGAAATTCACTCGTGATGACCTGAAAAAGCGCTATCCAGATTCCCTGAAGAGCTAATGTTGGCAGCTTGAAAATACGTCACCGAATTTTCGCCCCAGAGTACTAAGATGGAAAGAGATAGGGAGTTGAAAGCGAAGTTTGAGGATTTAAAGAAGCTGTGGGGGATTGGTTCTCAATTGTCAACAGATCAGGCTTGATCTCTGAGCCTGGAGGCGGGATCCTATCCGGCTGTTTTATAGGAAGTCTTAGGACTGCGGTGAGGTCTGTCAAAAGCGTTTACTTAGTGTTTGCTGTGGGTTATATTAATACAAATGGAAGCATACAAATTCACGGAATATTTTGAAAACGAAGTCCTCAGAAAAAGACCTTACATAAAAAAGGAATGGTGTATCAAGGTATTAAGAAATCCGA
>JAFDIC010000399.1 GCA_019308525.1 Deltaproteobacteria bacterium | reverse complement strand
GCTGAACCGCACCTTTCTTGACATGAAAGAGTCGTTTGGCGCATTGGTCGACCTGGGCGTCATAGACTCGGAAGGAAATCAACAATCCTATGTGGGACGCTACGAACTGGAGGGAAAGAACTACAAGGAACAGGATTGGTTTCAAGAAGTCTGCGTCAAAGGAGTTCATGTAAGTGACGTTTTCATGGGGTACCGCAAGTTTCCTCACTTTGTGATCGCTGTCCGGAGAGATGACGCCGAAAAGGGAAGCTTCTATATTCTCAGGGCCACCATTGATACGGAAGTGTTGAACCATTATATCTCTTCTCTTGGCCTCAGGCCATCAAGTGATGTCTTCCTGATCAATCGTGAAGGCATCTTGCAGACGCAATCGCGGCACAGTCGAGGACTTTTGGACCAATGCCCGATTGCGACGCCTCCCTTATCTTCGAAGACGGAGGTTCTAGAAACAACCGACGAGGAAGGAGAGCCGAGAATCCTCGGGTATGCGTATATCGATCAGTCACCATTCATATTCGTTGTCCTGAAGCAACCTGCACACGTCATGCAAAGCTGGCTGCGCCTCAGGAGCGATATCCTCTGGCTCTTGGGCACCAGTATAGTCCTTATCATGACCGTCATACTCTTTGGTTCCACATACCTGGTGAACCGCATCCGGGATGCGGATCTCAAGCGGAACAAGGCGCTTCACAGTATTGCATATACTAACAAGATGGCTTCTATCGGCAGGATGGCCGCAGGAGTGGCTCACGAGATAAACAACCCTTTGGCCATCATCAATGAAAACGCTGGCCTGATAAAGGATTTGGTCTCCATCAAGAATGAACCGCCCGAAGGGGATCGGCTCTTGAGGATCGCCGAGACCGTGCTCAAGTCCGTGGAGAGATGCAGCACCATCACCCATCGGCTGCTCGGTTTCGCCAAGAGGATGGACCCTCTGATCGAGCAGATCGCCCTCGGCTCTCTTATCGAGGAGGTATTGAGCTTCCAGGGGAAGGAGGCGGAGTACCGGAGTATTGCCATCAACGTCGCCGTCCCGGAGGATTTGCCAGCCATTCAGAGCGACCGCGGACAACTGCAGCAGGTGTTCTTGAACATTCTGAGCAACGCCTTTGCTGCCGTCGATGACGGCGGGCGAATCGATATCTCCTTGAAGCAGGAGGATGAAAACACGGTGGCGGTTACGATCAGTGACGACGGGCCTGGGATTCCCGAGGAGCTTATCGACCGTGTTTTCGAGCCGTTCTTCAGCGGGAAGGCGGATTACGGCACCGGGCTGGGCCTTTCCATCACTTTCGGCATTGTGGAAAAGCTGGGAGGTCGGATAGATGTTCAAAGCGAGGTTGGCGAAGGCGCCAGCTTCACCGTGCGACTGCCTGTGACAAGCCGGAGTTGACGGATGGAACAACTCAGGATACTCTTGGTTGACGATGAAGAGGACTTTGCTTCTACTTTGGCAGAACGCCTGGTGCTTCGCGGTTTTCAAGCCGAAGTGGCCACCAGTGGTATAGATGCGTTGAGACATGTCCGTGAGGATGATTTCAGTGTGCTGATCCTTGACGTCAAGATGCCTGGGATCGACGGGCTGGGATTGATGGCAGAGATCAAGCGGAAACGCCCTGATCTCCCGGTTATTCTCCTTACCGGGCACGGGTCTGCCGCAAACGCGGAAACGGGAATGAAAGAGGGGGCCTTCGACTATCTCATGAAACCGATTGACATCGATGAACTGATAGAAAAGATCCGGAATGCTGTCGGCAGGAAGAAAGGCGAATAGCCATGAGTGGACAACCTCATCTTCGTGTTTCCAGGGAGGATCTGGCCTTTTTTGGCAAGATCGGAGCAGATGTCAGCCATGAAATGAGAAACGTTCTTTCGATCGTAGGTGAGAATGCCGGCCTGCTGGACGACCAGCTCGCGCTTGCCGAGAGCGGAAAGGCCTTGGATTACGAAAAGCTGAAGAAGCTCTCTGCGAGGATAACTCGGCAGGTAACAAGAGGGACACAGACAATGGAGCGGTTCAGCCGCTTCGTTCACGCCGCGGATGAAGAGGCGGCTTCTTCAGATCTGACCGCGATTACCGAAACCGTGGCCGCCTTGGCTGAGCGGCATGTGGTCCTGGCAGGCTGCAAGCTGGAAGCCGATCTCCCGGATGAGGCGATACACGTAAAGGCCAATCCCTTTAGCCTTCAGCATGCTGTGTTTTCCGCTATTGAGCTGATTCTGGAGTCCCTGGAAAACGGCCAGGTGGTCGCGATCAAGCTTGCCGGCCGGGGGGCTACTGCCGTGATGTCTGTTTCCGGCAGCGCCGCTGGTGCTGGCGAATTATCCGGTCGAATCTCGCGACTTTCCGCTGTGATAAACGAACTGGAAGGGACCGTCGAAACGTCCTGGGAAGATGGAGTACTTTCATTGATTCTCACCATCCCGGCCAAGTGAGGTACAGGCTAAAGCAGTTCCGGCGAAAGCGCCAAAGAAACGAGGAGATAGAGTATCGCGGCAGCAATGGAGTATTCGTCATGGCAAGAGAGAAAGTGTTGCTAGTGGATGATGAGCTGGAATTCACCCAGGTCCTCTCGAAACGAATGAGATCCAGAGGCGTCGATGTCGACACCGCAGCAAGCGGACGCGAGGCCCTGGAGAAGGTGAGGGGTAAATCCTACGATGCCATTATCCTTGATCTTTCAATGCCGGAAATGGACGGGATTGAAACCCTGAGGCATCTTATCGAGGATAATCCGGACCTGCAGGTGATTCTGTTGACCGGATACGGCACTCTTCAAGAGGGTATCGAGGCCATCAAGCTGGGTGCCATGGATTTCCTGGAAAAGCCAGCCAAAATCCAGAAGCTCATTGAGACAATCGAAGAGGCCAAAGCGAATAAGATGCTTCTTGTTGAAAAGCGGGTGGAACAGAGAATCAAAGGCATATTGGAGACCAAGTCGTGGTGATGCCTTCTGAAGGGGAGCGGGGCCAATATGAATAAGAAGCTCGTACAGGACATAATGGTCCCTCTTGAAGAGTATCCTTGCATACCCGAGACGCTTACCCTGCGCGATGGCATCACGGAAATGGCAGTACAGATTCTGAGGAAAGGGCAATTGTCTCTCCCTCGGGTGGCCCTCGTCTTCGATGATGGTTTCAGCGATCTCCTGGGATTGCTCAGACGACGGGACATCATGCGGGGACTTGAGCCGAGCTTCCTGGTCGGCGGGTCGCTGGAATACCGGCGAAAGCTCTTCAACGTAGAAATCGACCCGAATCTCGCCGAACTCTCCTATGATAAGATAGTTGCAGGCATTCGCAAACGGGCCAGCCGTCTGGTCAGGGAGTTCATGATCCCCATCAAGGCGACCATCAACTATGATGATCACATCATGAAGGCCATCCACGAAATGGTTGACCAGAATACCAGCCTGCTTCCGGTGCTCAAGGACAATAGCGTCGTCGGCGTTGTCCGTTCGGTGGATCTGCTGGGCGAGCTTGCTCTTATCATAAGTTCTTGAGCGATGTGTTCCTGCGTGTCGAAAGAGAATTGCCACGATGATGAACGACCAGACACGTGAAGATGACCGCGATAGCGCATCCGCCATTCCCTCTGATATCCACTTGGTAGGGAAGGCCAAGTGGATCGATTGGAAAAAGCATGTCTGGATGTCCGTGGGTGTTGCGCTGTTCTGTATTGTTTACTTCTGTCCCTCCTTTCCAGAGGCC
>JAFDIC010000398.1 GCA_019308525.1 Deltaproteobacteria bacterium | reverse complement strand
GTGACTTGCCCCTTACCCTGGCGTCTCAGGAAGGGCTGTGGTCGGAGTTATAGAGTGCCAAGGCCTCAATGCTTGAAGATCTGGAGTCACTGAAATCAAAAATCCAGTGGGCGCGGTCTTTTGAAGCATTCCGTAATATGCCCTGGGAGGGCATCGTCAATGATATTGAAGATGTAAAGGCCCAATGGCTCGAGGTCAAGGTCAGCCTCTCCTCCAAGGATGGCCTGGAGCGCTTTCTTCGTGCCGCGCAAAGGGAACCCTTCCTGGAGAATAAGCTGAAGACCGTAGAATCGGTCAGGGCTTTCCTGCGACAGGCGCAAAGGGCCCTGTTTGTTTACCAGTATATTACGGACCAAAGGCTCTGCATCCCCGAATCAGCTGAAAGGGGAGATGCGAAGAGACAGGAGGACTATGATGGACTGAGAAAGTTAAGGTCCGAAATACTGGCATTCTTCGACAAGGGGCCGGACGTGCTTCCCCATGGCTGCCTGGAAGATATGTTCAAGAGATTTCAGGATTTTCAAGAGATCTATGTCAGGCTTTATGCAGAAGAACACGCAAGTGTCAAGGGAGGAGGGCAATTTGAGCCCTATGAAAGACTGGCAAAGTCCAAGAGATACAACATACTTCAAAGGCTTGGCCAAATAGAAATGCTCTCGGTAGAACATAACTATCGATCGGTGAACCAGGCCATCTCATATGTTCTCCTTAACAGGTGCACAAGGTCGCCACAGGCGCAACTCCAGGCCAGGCCTACATGCGAGTGCGGCTTCAAGATGGGCGACAGGGCGATCTTTGAGCCCATAAGAGAGATAGAAAAAGCAATGGATATGGGGATAAGGGAATCCCTTCACGCATTGAAGAGCCAAGCCATGCAAGAGAGGCTCCTTCCATATTTGGAGGGACTCGATCTGGTGAACAGGAAGGAGGAAGCTGACCCCATCAGGTGGCTCATGGGGCTTGATCCCGATGCCGAAGGACTTGTAGAGCAGCTTGACGAGCTCCTTACGTCTCGATTGATAGGGAACATGAACGAGGCCTTTCGAGGAAAAGTGGTAGTCGTCAAACGAGACCTGGATCAATTGTACAAGAGCCTCGTCCACAGAAAATACACACTGGCACAGCTCAGAAAGATACTGAGCGACTGGTTGAGAGAGGAAACCATCAGTGATGACACATTTGTCCATTTCGTGGGAAAGGGTGAAGGAGGTTCCCTTGACAAGAGACAAGAGGAGTTCAGGGCTTTTCTGGAAAGCGAGTTCAGGCAACTCGCGCCCCTTTACTACGAAAAAGGTCATGAGCAATTCATCAAGGCCATGACCATGACCTTATGGGCCAGGCAATATGACCTGTCGGGGCAAAAGCTTCTCGAAGCCTTCCCGTCTCTCCAGATTGGCCCCAATGGTGAAATCCGACCGTGGCTTGACCATCTGGAAGATCTTGCCCGCACCCTCAGGAAAGAGAAGAATGAATTGTTTGAGTATTCTATCCGTGTAGCGGAGCAAGATCCCGGCTTCACCCAGCTTCTGTGGTCCCTTCTCCCAGCAAAGACCCCGGAGGAAATCTTCAAGGAGGAATCAGTATTCCCCTCGGTTCTGAAAGATGCCTTTGAGAGGATTATCTGCGGCAAGATCGAGGAATTGGATCCGGGGGCACTCGTTGTTGGATTTCCACCCGAAGATGGTAAGGAAGCCGTTCCTCTCGTTGCAGAGAAAAGGGGAGAGATGCTGGAAACCCTGAAGATCTACCGAGAGCTTAACAAGAACATGGCGATCTTGGCTTCGGCCGGGGATAACCCCCCTGATTCCTTCTCGAAATGGGAGTCTCTCTACAGGCATACAATCTCACCCTTGCCCTTTCTCGGAGAAACATTTCAGGATCAATTGAAGCACCTGGGAATAGCACTCCCGCCTTTTTTGAAAGAAGAGTTGAGGCATGTTGATGAGCGCCTTCAGGAAGTGAGCCTTTCTTTTGCCGGCTTCTATTGCAAGAGCATCCCTGAGTGGGAAAAGGGCGGACCTTCACGACCCATCATGATCCAAGATATTCCATCAATGCTTTCAAGGAAACGCAATGTGCCTGATTACCACAGGCTGTGTTATGTTCTCATGGACGGCATGCGTTGGGACCTGTGGGAATACATAAAGGTCCACTTCTTCGGCACAATGCCAAACTTTTTTCGGATCGTAAGGGAAGGGGCGCTCTGGTCCGGCCTGCCTACGAGCACTGGATCACAAATGGGGCGGTTCGAGGAGGCCCTCAAATCCACAACTGGCCGGGATAACAGTGATATTGTCTGGAAGATCAGCGGTGTTGATGAAAAAGTCCACTCTGAAAAGGGACCCCTCAAGCATCTCTTTACCAACGTGGTCAACTACCTGGAAATAGACGTCCTCTTAAGGCTCCGGGAGCTTCCTTCAGGGACCCTCTTGTTTCTCTTCTCAGACCATGGTTTCGTGGAAAACCCTTCCTTCAGCCGGGACAAGAAATACGACTCCCCTCGTTACATCCATGGTAAAGATTCCCCCTTTGAGGTGATCGTTCCGTGGGCGTGGATCATGCGCATATGACACGGCTCATGATCCTTCGGGGGCGACAGGGGCTTCTGGGGGTGATTCAAGTGATCCCTTCCCGACTCAGTATGTGTTGTGTGCGCGGTGACTCCTATGAATAGCGGGTACACCTGTAAGGATTTGCCCCTGAAAGGCACTAAAGGAAAAAGACACTTAGCCTTCCAGGGATACCTCGGACAAAGGGAAAGGAAAAGGAAGTGAACAGAGGATTGACAAAAAAGATTATCATAGTAGCGCTCCTTGTCGGGGCCGCCATTGTCTTCAGGGTCTACCGCCTCGATCAGTACCTGTCCCTCGAATATGTCAAGGACTCCAGGGAGCAATTTGCCCTTCTTTACGAACAGCATCGCTTCATGGTCATCGGTGCCTATTTTCTTATCTATATCCTCGTGACCGCATTTTCACTCCCAGGGGCAACGGTCATGACCCTGGCCGGCGGCGCCCTGTTCGGCTTCTGGATAGGCTTGCTAACGGTCTCTTTTGCCAGCTCCATCGGCGCAACCCTGGCCTGCATAGTGGCTCGTTTCGTGCTCAGGGATTGGGTCCAGAGAAAGTTTCACGACAAGCTGAGATCGATCAATGAGGGTGTGGAAAGGGAAGGCGCCTTTTACCTCTTCACGCTGAGGTTGGTGCCCCTGTTCCCTTTCTTTATCATCAACCTTGCCATGGGGCTTACGCGGATGCCAGTCAAGACCTACTACTGGGTGTCGCAGGTCGGGATGTTGGCTGGCACGGCGGTGTACGTAAACGCGGGGAAAGAGCTTTCCAAGCTTGACAGCCTGTCCGGTATTCTTTCACCAAGCCTCTTGGTATCCTTTGCCATCCTGGGGGTCTTTCCGATCACGGTAAAGAAATTGCTCGGACTGTACAGGGCAAGGGCCGGAAAACCTGCCTCGATCTCATAACCGGCTTCTGCCCAAAGCACTTAATCCCATCCATCTTTTGATAGAGTCCGTAAGCGTCATCCACTCGAGCTCTCTGCGGGTCTTTTCTCAAGGCCCGATCAGATTTCTCTCAAGCACTTTCCAGGGGCGCCAAACACTGAATCGAAGGCCGCAGTAGCCCCAGGAGATCATCTCCAGCGGAGCCTCCAGTTCCAGGCACCTGTTGAGAGAGCCCCATGAGGATAATGGCGGCCGGAG
>JAFDIC010000397.1 GCA_019308525.1 Deltaproteobacteria bacterium | reverse complement strand
ATTATCTCATAAGGTGCGGGCACAATCATTGATTTCAAAGGAAAAGGGGCTAACCGCAATAATGGCTAACCCCGTTCCACTATTAAATTTTTCTGGTGCCGAGACCCAGAATCGAACTGGGGACACGGGGATTTTCAGTCCCCTGCTCTACCGACTGAGCTATCTCGGCAATCAAGGACAAATATAGCTTCGTATCAGGGGGAGGTCAAGATGAAATTTGGGCTAGGTTGATTTTTGTGGGTCCGGTTCATCCAGTTCGAGATCAAGGTCCAGGTCCTCGAGATCCAGTGCATTTTCTATGTTCTTAAGCTCTGTTGTGGCAGAAGACTCCTCTTCCGTCAGGGTGGACTCACTTGAGCCGGGAGCCTCGCGCTTCTCCACTGACTGCTCTTCTAGGGTGAATTCCTCGGGAAAAGAGCTGTCTCCCAGGCCTCCTCCCTCCGGCTCGGCGGCCTTCTGCGTTGTTGTTTCCTCCCGGTCGCTGTCGTCCAGTTCGATGTCGTCGAGATCTAAGTCAAATTCGTTTTCAGATGCCAGTTCAAAGTCCGGGGCCTCGCCGGCTGGTTCCTGCGCCCGGTCCGCGGTCCCATCGGTCTCTTTGCGGTCCTGTGATTCCACTGACAGACCTTCTTCATCCTCGAGACCTTCGAAGTCTATCTCGTCGGCCACTATTTCCGAGCTGTCATCCTGATCTTCCAGGGGAAAATCCGTGACAACTTCTTCTTCCGCGATCTTGGCCGCGGAATCATCGGAAGGCTCTAAACCTTCTGCGTCATCCAGTTCCAGGTCTAGGCCCAAGTCCTGGTCATCACTCAGACCTATCTCTTCCTCCTCCGACGCTCCAGGGTCCTCATGAGACATGTCTCCTTCTTCGAAGGCCTCTGAATCATTAAAGCTCCCCTCTTCGCTTTGGCCGACGCCCGTCTCATCAAAGGTCATCATCGAGTCGCTTTGGAATCCAATCTCAGCAGAGTCAGATGCTTCAATCACCTGAGACTCATCAGCCTCGCCTATCAGAGACCCGAGCAGCATAGGGGGATCAGGCCTGAAGGGTGGGAGGTTCATCTTTTGCTGTTCGGAGGAAATATCCTTGGTACATTTGGGACATGCCTGGTTATAGTCAAAGCTGATATAACCACATTTAGGACACTTCATGTCTTACTCCTACTTTAATTTAATTTAGAAATATTATTCTTTAACGCACAAAGAAATATATATTTGCCGCATAAAATAATGTTGTTTTTATAAATAACACAATTTTGATCACTCGTCAAGTATTTTGACACGGAACTATTTGATATCACGAGTTTAGTGTCAGACAACCGATCGCCGGGCGGGAATCTGGGGCAAAAGGGATCCTTAGGATGTCCTGTCGCATTTGCGGATGGCTTGACGGGCAAGGAGATCACATCTCTCATTTTCCTTGGATCCCGCGTGTCCCCTTATCCAAACCCACTCAATATCATGGTTCCGGCTCAATCTTAGGAGTTCCTCCCACAGATCCCTGTTCTGGACAGGCTGTTTCCTCGCGTTGAACCAGTTGTGTTTTATCCACCCGTCCATCCATTCCGTCATGCCCTTGACCACATAGTTTGAGTCAGTAATAACCCTTAATTTGCAAGGCCTTTTGAGCAACCGCAAGGCCTCTATGACAGCGGTCATTTCCATCCTGTTGTTGGTGGTATTGGGGTGACAGCCTGATATCTCCTTTTCCCTGCCTCCGTACCTAAGGATAGCTCCATAGCCTCCAGGGCCCGGATTACCGCTGCACGCGCCATCCGTGTAAATCTCGACCACCTTTTCCTTCTTGGTTTTCATGCCTTACACCTCTGAGCACAGTGATATTGCACACAGTATGGAGTATCGGGGAAAAGCCTTGATTCCAGGGCAGGAAAGATTCTTACCATCAATGGCCACCATGTTGCATCAAAAAAACAGTTTTACACGTAAAGATATATGCCTTAGGATTAGGACAATTCTTGTCCGGGTCTTGATTCGCCCCCGGATCTTATTAGGGGGTTGCCCCGGTCCACAACAGGGCGACATGATTACTAGGATGCGAAGTAAAAACAACGCCCCTGCCCATAGTTGGGAGCCAACATGTCATCAATCCCGAATGAAGAGCAGGTTGGGCTCTTCTTTGAGCTTGTCAACCGAAGAGACCTAGCCCGTCTGGGGGACTTGCTAGCAGAGGATGCTGAGTTTTACTTCCCAAAGACCAAACCCCTGATTGGCAGAGACAGGATCATCAAGTTTTTCAATATCCTTTTCAGGCGATTTCCTCGGCTTCGATTCCAGGTACAGGGCCAGGTAGTTCAGGGGGATAGGGCAGCGGTCCACTGGACCAACGAGGGAGTCAACAGGGACGGGGAAGCCTACCAAAACGAAGGCATGACCCTCCTTGAGATCAGTTCAGGCAAGATCCGGTACATAAGCGATTTTTTCAAGGACACAGGGAAATTCTAGTCTCTGAAGCTTGCCCTTACCCGGATCGAGATAAAGGGTTTTTCCTTGTAGTTTGTCTTGAGTCGCAGCGTGCCGGAAAAGACCCCTGCCGGCCCAGGGATATTGGTCAAATAGACTACAAATCGTTTGCCGGGCTCCGTCTCCTCGATCCTGTATGTCATCTTTTTGTCCAGGTCGAAACTCACGGCCTCAAGCTTGAGGGGTTTATCTCGGCTAGCCTTGATTTCCACTGCCTTGGTGATGATCTGGCCGGCCTTTCCTCTCATAACAACCATGCTCGGGGAGAGGTGAAGGGGAGGCATCTCCCTAAAACTGGCGCTGATAGGGATCCTGATGACAGGCCTTTGTGGGTAATTTGTCTTCAACTCCAGGGTACCCCTGTAAGAGCCAGCAGGCCCAGGGATGGTGGTAATCCGGATCGTGAAAAGCTTCCCCTTCTCAACTTCCTCGACTTCATACTTGAGCCTTCCCTCCAGGTCGAACTTAACAGGGGTTATGGTCAAGGGGCTGTCCAGCCCTGCCCGCACTTTGATGATCCTTGTCAGGGTCTGGCCTGCCAGGCCCCTCAGGTAGACGTTTCTCGGGGTCACATGAACTGCGACCCTCACGAAAAAGCTCACTCGTATGGTAGCGATTGCCAGGTGGGGGTCATTTGAATAGATCCTTGCTCCCCTGCTGAGATGCCCACGATACCCTCTAGTGTGGATCCTTAAAGTTATTTTTCCCTCACCACCGGGAGGGATGACCCTGTCAAAGCTGGGTACGGTACAGCCTCAATCCGGGACCACTTTTTTTATCCTGAGTCGTTCATCTCCAATGTTGCCCACCGTGAATACATGTTCTATGGTCTCACCTTGCCACACCTCACCATAATCAAAGGCTTTCTCCTTGATGACCATCTTGGGTCCGGTAACGCCCCCGACTAATGAGACGGATGCAAGATGAAAAACGAGAAAGCACCCTACGAAGCAAGACAAGAAGACGGCTAGCTTTTTCGTCAAAATCTCAGCTCCTTTCAAGAGACATGTTGCTTTTTGAGGTCATGTCACGAATCTAGTTCATGTCTGAGCTTGTAAGTCAGTATGTCCAACTTGATGGTAAAATCAATATTCTCCACAAGACAGCACTCCGGAACGTGAATCTGGGTAGGGGAGAAGTTGAGTATGGCGGATATGTGGGATGCCAGAAAGAGGGCGGCTACTTCCTGGGCCACGCTCGGAGGTGTGGTTATAACGCCGATCTCGACCTATTTCAACTTCCAGTTCCTCTGCCGCCTCTCTCAATTCACTGATATCACGGATAACCAGGCCAGAGGGAAGGGTAGTCCCTATCTTCTTCTTGTCAACATCGAAGGCAGCGACAAAATGAAAACCCCTCGCCGGGAAGTTTTGATGTTGTAGCAGGGCTGATCCCAGTTTGCCGACCCCTGCAATGGCCATTCTCCAGGAGCGGTTTACGGCGAGAATGCTCTTTATTTCCCGTTGAAGCTCCCTGACATCATACCCGACACCCCTTATACCGAATTCTCCGAAATAGCCTAAATCCTTTCTCACCTGGGCTGGGTTGACCTGGCACAACCAGGCAAGCTTCTCCGATGATACCATCCGATACCCGTCAAATTCGAGGAGTTCCAGTTGCCTATAATAGAGCGAGAGCCTATTTATTGTAGCTTTGGGAATTCTTTTTGGCTTTTCCATAAACAACACGCTTGAAAAGGTCTGATGCTGGTCCTTTCCTGAGACAACAGCAGAAATTGACTTAACCAGACCCAACAAAGTATTTTGCAAAACCAGCGATCAATATTATTTTATTATATTTTAAATTTCCAACTCTTTTCAAGGCCTAAAAGTATCATGGGTTTACCGGGTGAGATCTCATGTGCCCTGGCAATAAATATCAAAAAACCG
>JAFDIC010000396.1 GCA_019308525.1 Deltaproteobacteria bacterium | reverse complement strand
GGATAGAAGACGTGAACAGGAAGGTAGTCCCTTGTCGGCACAATACAAGCCTTCTCAAGCGGAGCAGCAATGAGGAAGTTGACCCCATCCTGAGAGATGGCCCGGCGCTCATCTGCTCCCAGACCCTCTAGCAGGTCGGCGTGAGGGTGCTCCACATGCCTGGCAACCCGCCACTTAGCAGGGGTTTTCCTTCGACTGTCCCGTAGCGACCAAACGCCGTCACCGGGCGCAAGAATGATCTCTAGACCAGGGGCCTTGATCTGCCGAACATGTCGGAAGGCAAAGAGCGCATGTGGCGGCCACTCTCTTATCAGTTGTTCCACGTCCTGCTTCTTCTCTGGTGTGACGTCGCAAAGTCGAACGACCGTTTTGTAGGCCTCAAATTCAATAAGCCTTGTATCTTTTCGTGTGACATCCTCCCAAGAAACAAAAAATGGGATCCATTGGTAGGGTATGTATCCGTCGTAGAGGTTGTTCTTATTAAGCCAGTCCTTAGCTCTCGCGGGGCTAAAATCAATGCCTTCCCCGTTTACGGTCAGGACTTGGGGGTTTGGGGACACCTCATAGACTGACTTGAACCCTACGCCTTTCCGGCCTATCGTGCCCGTAGTCTTGTCCGAGAAATCGGTGCCGCAGATAGCGCCCACGGCTAGGGGCTTGAGGCCGTGACCGTTATCCGCCACATAGATAGTATCTTCATTAATAATAATCCGCACTTCCGAGGCTTCGGCATCATCGCTATTCTGTAGCAGCTCAAAATTCCACCTCGTATTAAATTGTCATACACGTCCTTTTTAGAAAAAAAAGGGGGGGTAACACCCGAATACCGCCAACACTGCTCAAAGTGGCTACGATGTTACCTGGGTTTTTGCCACAAGTATCAATTTGACAGACTGAGTCCTAAAAGTCTCGGGCCATTTATCCGGAAACTGGCCCAGAAGAAGCAGACGATTGAGCCGCAGCAACAGGCCCGTAAGGCTATCGGATTTTTCCGTGAGCTCGTGACCACGCCGGAGATGCTTAAACTCGGGAATAAGAGCCCTTCGAAAGAATCGAACACCATGCTAGAGGCAAAAGGCGGGGTCCAGGCCGGGGCCACTGCCGCTTCACCTTCCCCACCACGCTCAGTTGAAGGTCCCGCGCAGACCGAGCAGGCGAATGAACAAGGAATACCTGCTTCAGGACCTGGGGCCAGGCAGAAGTCTTCCATCTCCGGGCCTACACAGCTTGCTCCTACAGGGGGGATGGGGAAGCCAGCAACACGGTTGCGTCCGCCGATACCCGTCAACACAGTTCCGCCGATTCACATATCCGAAAGTGGCGCTGTACCTGTCGAAAACCCCGCCCCTGGCGGGGCAGTTGCACTCACAATTTTACCTCGCTGCGTATTGCCCTTGGGACGCAATACCTAGTTATGAATGAACCCAGTTAGAGCAGGGTTAGGCCTAGCTCCTCGAGCTTTTCTGGAGTGGGGATACCATTGTTGTCCCACCCTGCTTCCTCATAATACTCATCGAGCATCTTCTCAAATGAAGCCCGCTCCACGACCTGTCCCTTGCTCGGCCCCGTCGTGGAAGCCTCTTCGAAAAGTCTCCCGGGCAGCGTATCGTCTTTCCTGGTGAACCCCTCGCGTACATTGAAAAGCCTGGTAAGGTTCCAGGCCCTTTCAGCAATGGTCCTTAGATCTTCCTGGGTCAAAGACCACCCGGTCACAGCAGAGATCGCCTCTGCGTAGTCCTGGGGAGTAATGGCAAAGGCCCCAAAGAGGCACGTGATAACACAGTCAAACAGGGCATAGTTCAACTGAAGCTCCCTGACCATCTTTGCTTTTCCCTTGTAGCCATACCTGTCTATAGGTTTGGGGAGGCCCAGAAGCTCGGTACGCAGGGTATTTGAACGTACATGGCATCCGCCCCTGTCAGCAAGGGCATAGGTAAGACCCTGCCCCTTCATACCCCTCGGGTCATATCCGGGAAGTTCAAGTCCCTTTACATGCATGGCAAAATCAGAAGTGCCTTCAATCTTCTCTGATACCCTCTTCACCCCCTCTGCCAATAGATCCCCAATCCCTTTTCTCTGCGCAATCATGGGAATTAGTTCCAGCAGGGCATCCGCGTTACTGAAGCGAAGATCAATGCCACCGGTGTCCTCCCTGGTTATCAATCCCCTTTCAAAGCACTCCATGGCAAAACTCACGCTCACACCCAGGGAAATAGTATCCATCCCCAGGTCATCGCAAAGCCTGTCTGCGGCGATAATCACTTCGGGTTCACTGATACCGCAGTTTGCCCCCAGGGCATAGATAGTCTCGTAATCAGGCCCTTCTGTAACGTACTCCTTGCCATCAATAATAATCTTCGTGTCCCTGCTGCACCCGATGGGGCAGCCAAAACACGACTTTGACCTGACCGTATACCCGAGAAATGCGTCCGCGTTTATACTACCAGCCTGCTCAAAAGAGTTTTCCTGCCAGTTCCTGGTCGGCAAGGTTCCCGTCTCCTGGGTGACATCGACTGTCATCATGGTGCCGACCTTGGGAAATATTCCTCCTTTGCCTGTCATGGGATGGTCAGCGATCTTTTTTCTGCATTGTTTCACAATTTCCTTGAATCTGTGCTCATCAGCCATGGGTATGTTTCTTCTTCCGCGTGCCACGACCGCTTTGAGGTTCTTGGAGCCCATGACGGCACCGGCCCCACCCCTCCCATGAGCCCTTTTCTCGTTAACGATGTTGGAAAACCGGACAAGATTTTCGCCGGCAGGCCCGATGCAGGCAATACTCATCCTGTCGCTCTTGCCTGACGAAAGTTCCTCTCTCAAACGAGCTTCTGTCTCTGATGTAGTAAGACCCCAAAGATGACCCGCCTCTTTCACTAGGATCTCCTGGTCTTCAAGCAACAGGTAGCACGGCTTTTCTGCCTTACCTGTAATTACCACCGCATCAAACCCCGACCACTTGAGCTGGGTCCCGAAAAAGCCGCCCGAATAGGAATCCAGAAATGTGCCTGTCAACGGGGACCTTGTAATAACCCCTGAACGTGACACTGCCGGGAAGTTCGTACCCGTTAGGGGACCCGTGACAAAGATCAGGATATTTGCCGGGTCGTAGGGATCGGTCCGGGGTTTCAGGTGATTATATAGCAAATACGCCCCGAGACCTTTTCCTCCCAGATATTTCCCGGCCACCCTCTCACCCAGATCTTGAACGCTCGTCTTGCCTTCCGTCAAATCAACCCATCCTATCTTTCCTGCATAACCTGCTAACATGTTCATCTCCTCTTTCGAGATTTTTGTCCCTATTTTCATCTTTTCTCAAATTCACATGCTATGTCTTTGGTCATGGAAATCTCTTCTTTGAACTTTAACTGAAAACAAATCCTGAACCATACCAGCCCTAATAGGAAACAAGGCCGGGCAAAAACGTTGCGATCTCTGGAAAAATTGTGAGGATGATCGTAAAAATTATCAGTGCTGCAAGGAAAGGCATAATCCCGCGGAAGATGATCTCAAGAGGTATGTCCTTAGCAATCCCCTTGATAACAAACACATTGACGCCCACCGGCGGAGAAATAACCCCCATCTCCCCTGTCAACACCACAATCGCACCGAACCAGATCGGATCAAAACCCAGCTTCACAACCAGTGGATAGAAGATGGGAATGGTTACCACGATGAGCGCCATGGAGTCCATGAAAAATCCACCAATGAAATAGATGAAGATAATGACACCCATGATGGCCATT
>JAFDIC010000395.1 GCA_019308525.1 Deltaproteobacteria bacterium | reverse complement strand
GGCCATCAATCGCCTTTCGGAGGCATTCCCCGATGCTTTTATCTTGAACAGTGTCGGGTCAAAGTACACCCTTGTTTGATGGCTTGGCAAAAACTTCATCTCTCCGTCAAGGCGGTATCCAGGGAGCGGCGTAGCACCGCATCTTTAGTCACTGCGGCGTATTTCCGTGTACGCCCCTCGCAGATACCGCCGGTGTTTGGCGGTGATTCCTAAAGATTTTGCGCGCTCCCGACCGCGGGATTTCGCAGGCTCAACTTGCACCTGCCTGCCGCAGGCAGGTCTGGGGCATTTCCAAAAGCATTATAGGTTTGAGGTTTTTGGGAGTTTGACACATTTGAATGGGCATGTTTCATAAGCTATGAGAGGCGACTTTATGGAAGAGACAAAGATGAGTAATCACGTAGAATCGGTCTATCAGGAAAAGCGAGTTTTCCATGCTCCGGAGGAATTTGTGCAAAAGGCCCGCTTAAAGACCATGAAAGAATACGAAGGCATCTACAGGAGATCAATAGAAGAGCCTGAGACATTCTGGGCCGAGATGGCGCAGGAATACCTGGACTGGTTCAAAATGTGGGATGGACCCGTGGAAGAGTACAGCTTCAAGGACGATGTATACATAAGGTACTTCGCCGGCGGCAAGCTCAATGCCGCATATAACTGCCTGGACCGGCATACAAAGACCTGGAGGCGCAACAAGGCGGCCCTGATCTGGCAAGGGGAGCCCTTGGAAGAATCGAGGACATACACGTACCAGGAGCTCCACAGGGAGGTGTGTAAGTTTGCCAACGTGTTGCGAAGCTTCGGCATAAGGGCGGGGGACAGGGTAGCCATGTACCTGCCGATGATTCCAGAGCTTCCCATTGCCATGCTGGCCTGCGCGCGCATAGGGGCAATCCACAGCGTGGTCTTCGGGGGGTTCAGCCCCGATTCCCTCAAGGACAGGATACTGGATTGCGAGGCCGAGACACTCATTACGAGCAATTGCGCTTACAGGGCCGGTCGTGTGCTGGATAGCAAGAGAAATGCCGATAAGGCACTGGAGGGCTGCCCCGGGGTAAAGCGATGCATAGTGGTCAGCAGGACGGAGAAGGAGACCCCTATGGTTGAAGGACGTGACTACTGGTGGCACGAGTTGACGGCCGAGGCATCCCAGGAGTGTGAGCCCGAGTCCATGGACTCGGAAGATCCCCTCTTCATCCTTTACACCAGCGGGAGTACGGGAAAGCCGAAAGGGGTGCTCCACACCACCGCCGGCTATCTCCTTTATGCCCTCCTCACCATGAAATATGTCTTTGATTACAGGGACGAGGACGTGTTCTGGTGCACGGCAGATATCGGCTGGGTCACGGGCCACAGTTATATCGTTTACGGACCCCTTGCAACCGGGGCCACTTCTCTCATGTTCGAAGGGGTCCCCAATTATCCCCAACCGGATCGCTTCTGGCAGGTGGTGGAGAAATACGGGGTCAATATATTCTACACGGCCCCCACTGCGATAAGGGCAATGATGCGGAGCGGCGACGAATGGGTTAACAGCAGGAACCTGAGCAGCCTCAGGCTGCTCGGAAGCGTGGGGGAACCCATAAACCCGGAGGCGTGGATGTGGTATTACAGGGTCGTGGGTAAAGAGCGTTGCCCCATCGTGGATACGTGGTGGCAGACGGAGACCGGAGGGCATGTGATAACGCCCGTACCCGGAGCCATGCCCATGAAGCCTGGCTCCGCCTCCCTTCCCTTTTTCGGCATACTGCCGGTTATCATGAAAACGGACGGTAAAGAGGCCGATGTAAACGAAGGAGGACACCTTTGCCTCAAGAAACCCTGGCCGGGATTTATGAGGACACTCTACGGGGATCCAGAGCGGTTCAGGACCCAGTACTTCAGCCAGTATCCAGGCCTTTACTTTTCCGGGGACGGGGCACGCAAGGACGACGACGGCTACTTCTGGTTGATGGGCAGGGTGGACGATGTGATCAACGTCTCCGGGCACAGGATGGGAACTGCAGAGATAGAGAGTGCCCTGGTCTCACACGCCGCTGTCGCAGAATCGGCCGTGGTAGGGTATCCCCATGAACTCAAGGGGCAGGGGATATACGCTTTCGTGGTCCTTAAGGAGAACATTAGTCCTACGGAGGAACTGAAAAATGAGATGGTCAAACATGTGAGAAAGGAAATAGGTCCAATAGCTACCCCGGATAAGATACAATTCGCTGATGCCCTTCCAAAGACGAGAAGCGGCAAGATCATGCGCAGGATCCTTAGGAAGATCGCGGAAGGCAGGGTTGATGAATTGGGCGACACCACGACACTGGCTGAGCCGGAAGTGGTGGACAGGCTTATTGCCGGAAAGCAATAGGAGGCTAAAAGGGTCATGCAATGCCATGGATAGGGAAGACCTCCCTATGGAGGCTTTCCACGATTCGCCTTGCCTCCCGCAGGGCATTCTCCTTTGTTTCCCCCTCGCTCTGGTGGGGCTCATCGTAAAGGCTTCCCGCTTCCATTTCCGGTCCGAACATCATTCCACCTACCAGGCCTGCGTATTCATCGGTGGGTTCCACGTGATTCATAACAGCCCAGGCGATGGTCCAGCACCTGGCTGTCCGGTACAGATCGTAACCCCCGCCTCCAAGGGCAATCACCCTGGGACAGATATCCGTTATACCCTTGATGGCCTTCCGGTAGGCATTGTTCGTGATTTCCAGGTGGGCCAGAGGGTCTGAGACGAGGGCATCTGCTCCCACCTGCGCCACGATAATGGCCGGTGAAAAGGCCTCTAGCAAAGGAAAGGCGACCTTCTCAAGGACATAACCATAGACTTCGTCATCCGCGCCCGGTTCAAGGGGTACGTTGACCGTGAAGCCGAGCCCGTCACCTTCTCCTGTCTCGACTTCGGTGCCGGACCAGGGATAGAGGGTACGGCCCGTTTCGTGGATGGAAAGGAACAGGACCCTGGGATCATGGTAGAAGGCGTGCTGGACACCGTTGCCGTGATGGACATCGAGGTCCACATAGGCGATTTTCTCATCCGGTGATCTCAAGAGGATATCCCTTATAGCAATCACGATGTCGTTTATGTAGCAAAACCCTTCGGCGTGGTCGGGCATGGCATGGTGAAAGCCTCCCAGGAGATTGAAGGCGACATCAATTTCACCACCGAAGACTCCTTTCACAGCAGCGTGGGTGCCACCCGCTGCCCTTAGAGACCACTCAAAGATTCCGGGAATCAGAGGGTTGTCGCCAGTGCCGAGCCCCCGGGCGATCATGTCCAGATCAACTTCCCCCCTGCTCGCCCTCCTGAGGGTATCAATGTATGATGAATCATGGAAGAGATCCAGGAGGGCCACATCCAGAGATTCAGGAGCAACAACTGACATCCAAGGCTGATCCAGTAGCCCGTAACGGGAACAAAGGTCATAGGTCTTGGAGGCCCGTTCGGGCTTAAAAGGATGATCAGGGCCGAAATCAAAGCGAGCCATGTCATCGGAATAAAAGAATAGGGACTTTATTCTGTGTTCGATGTCGGACCCCAATCGATTCCCTCAACGAGCCTGGTTGACACGCAAGATAAAGGCTGATTTGCCAGGAGACATATCTCGCGAATCCTAGCAGATCAGTAAAAGCAGGGTCAACGAAAAAGGACCTTTCCAAAGATCGAGCGGTAGCCAATCCCCCCTCAGGCCGAGCCGGAAAGGATACCACGATGATCGCTGGACAACAGCTCCTGGGACATGATACTGTTGTTCCTGA
>JAFDIC010000394.1 GCA_019308525.1 Deltaproteobacteria bacterium | reverse complement strand
GTGAGCGGTCGCAGCAAAGGCAGGGGATTTGCCGGTGTGATCAAGAGATGGGGATTTTCAGGCGGGAAAGATACCCACGGATCCCGGTCCCATCGCGTGCCCGGGTCAATCGGGGCCAGTGCGACTCCCGGCAGGGTTTACAAGGGCAGGAAGCTGCCCGGGAGAATGGGCAACACTCAGACCACGGTAAAGAACTTGAGGGTCGTTGACGTGAGGCCTGAACTGGATATCATAGTGATAAAGGGATGCGTCCCGGGCGCAAGGAACAGCATCGTCCGCATCAGCAAAGCCTGACAGGCCTTCTATTCAACCTGTGGTGGGTAGATCGTTTTTGCGGGATGGGGAGAATCGGGCAGCTTGGTCCATTCGTCTCGACACAAATTCAAGCAGGTAGCAGGGCGTTCAAGATGGTCACAATCGATGTCTATAATACGAAGAAGGAAAAGGTATCCGCAATAGATCTGAGTGATGATGTTTTTGATGTCCCCATCAAGGAGCATGTGCTTCATGAGGTCATCAGGAGCCAGCTTCTGGAACGGAGGGCAGGCACTGCTTCTGTAAAAGGTCGCTCCGAAGTGAAGTCATCAGGGAGAAAGCTCTGGAGACAGAAAGGAACAGGCAGGGCCCGGGTCGGCGATGCTTCATCGCCCGCGAGGAGAGGAGGGGGAGTAACATTCGGACCGGCCCCCCGGAGCTATTCACGGAGGATACCGAAAAGGGTCAAGAAATTGGCCTTGCGCATGGCATTGACGGATAAATTGAGGAACGACCAGCTAGTGGTCCTCAAGGAGTTCGACCTGCCAGAGATAAAGACCAAGAAACTCCTGGAGGTGATGGAAGGGTTCCAGGTGAGGAAGGCACTGATAGTCACGGATGGCAAGAATGAGAACCTGGAGAAATCCTCGAGGAATGTGCCTTGGGTCAAAGTCATGAGGTATGAAGGGCTGAACCCCTACGATCTGCTCAGCCATGAGCACCTATTTATGGTCCAGTCTGCTGTCCCGAAGATAGAGGAGGCATTGGTATCCTGATGGACATGTACAAGGTCATAAAGGAGCCCCACATCACCGAAAAGGCAAATTTGCAAAAGGAGCTGAACAATCAAATCAGCTTCAAGGTCCACAGGAAAGCCACGAAGGTGGAGATCAAACAGGCGGTGGAGACCCTGTTGAACGCCAGGGTGTTAGAGGTGAAGACCATCAATGTCAAGGGCAAGAGGCGCAGGCTGGGTAGAAATGTCGGCAAGAGGCCCGATTGGAAGAAGGCCATTGTCAAGCTGGCTCCAGGTGAGAACATTGAATTCTTTGAGAGTGTCTAGGCCCTGAGGCCAAGAAAGGATTCCAGCGGAGAAGATCATGGCAATAAAGAGTTACAAGCCCACTTCACCGGGAAGAAGGTTCCAGACCTATTCGACTTTGGAGGAAATAACCCGCATCGAGCCTGAAAAGAGTCTTCTGGTGCCCCTGAAAAAGACCGGAGGAAGGAACTCTCTGGGGCGGATAACCGTTAGGCACAGGGGCGGGGGCCACAAGAGACTTTACAGGGTCATTGACTTTAGAAGAGACAAGGATGGAATCCTGGCGAGAGTGGCCAGTATTGAGTATGACCCAAATCGGTCCGCCAACATTGCCCTGCTGCATTACCAGGACGGTGAGAAGCGGTATATCCTGGCTCCTGTAGGTCTCAATGTGGGTGACAAGGTGGTTTCCGGGCCCGGAGTAGACATTCGAACCGGGAATGCCGCACCGTTGAGGGACATACCTTTGGGCACGCCGATTCATAATATCGAATTGAGCGTGGGGCATGGTGGACAGATTGTGAGGAGCGCGGGAAGTTATGCCCAAATTATGGCGAAGGAGGGCAAATATGCGCAAGTGAGGCTGCCCTCTGGAGAGGTCCGAATGATTTCCCTGGAGTGTAAAGCTACTATCGGACAGGTTGGCAATCTGGAGCATGAAAACATCAGCTTCGGCAAAGCGGGCAGGAATCGATGGCTGGGAAGGAGACCCCGGGTCAGGGGTGTGGCAATGAACCCCGTAGACCACCCCCATGGCGGAGGAGAGGGGAAATCCTCGGGGGGCCGTCATCCCGTAACCCCGTGGGGTGTCCCCACAAAGGGTTACAAGACGAGGGGCAAGAAGCCCAGCGACAAGTTTATCATCAAGAAGAGGAAATAGGAACCGCAACAGGGGGGGCATTTCTTCAGTGCTTTTGCCTTGGCGCGATAATCCACGGAGAAGGCATCAATACCAAGAGTGAGGAGATAGGAGGGTAATATTGCCTCGGCCATTAAAAAAGGGACCTTTTGTCGATGAGCACTTGTTAAAAAAGGTCAGGGAAGCTCGGGAGACCGGAAGCAGGAAGATTATCAAGACTTGGTCCAGGAGGTCCACCATTCTTCCGGAATTCGTAGGCCTCACATTCGCCGTGCACAACGGCAAGAAGTTTCTTCCGGTGTTTGTCACGGAGGACATGGTGGGACACAAGCTGGGTGAATTCTCGCCCACCAGGACGTTTTTCAGCCATGCTGGAGACAAGAAGACCCGTTTGAAAGGTGCGAAGAAATAATGGAAACCAGGGCGGTGGCAAGGTATGTGAGGATATCTCCTCGAAAAGCAAGGCTGGTTATGGATCAGGTTAGGGGCTTAAGGGTGGAAGAGGCGTTGAACAAGCTTGCCTTCTCGCCCAAGAAGGGGGCGTTCATACTAAGAAAGCTGATAGATTCAGCGGTGGCCAACGCAGAGCACAATCACAACATGGACGTGGATACCCTCTACATAAAGAGAATCTTTGCTGATGAGGGCCCTATGCTGAAGCGATTCAGACCCCGAGCCATGGGCCGGGCTACGAGGATCAGGAAGAGGACTTCCCATTTGACTGTTATCCTGGATGAGGGTTAGGAGGTGCGTGATATGCATTGTGATTCCAAGGCAAGAAAGAGGGAGGTGGATATTGGGACAGAAAGTTAATCCAATCGGTTTTAGGTTGGGAATTTACAGGGATTGGGATTCAAAATGGTTCGCGGGGAAGGAATACAGCGAATTTGTCTTGGAAGATTACAATATACGGAAGTACCTGAAGAAGAGATTGGTCCAGGCAGGAGTTTCTAAGATAGAGATCGAGAGAGCGGCAAACAAGGTCAGGATAAAGATACATACGGCCAGGCCAGGCCTCGTCATAGGAAAGAAGGGAGTAGAAATCGAAAACATCAAGCGAGAGTTGGAAAAGCGGGTAAACAGAGAGATCATTCTTGATATTCAAGAGGTGAGAAAACCCGAGGTTGATGCCCAGTTGATCGCTGAGAACGTGGCGCTTCAACTCGTGAGGCGCATTTCCTTTCGAAGGGCCATGAAGAAGAGTGTGAGCTCGGCGCTGCGCTTCGGCGCCCTGGGGATAAAGATAGCCTGTAGTGGACGCCTCGGTGGAGCGGAAATGGCAAGAAGGGAATGGTACCGAAAAGGGAGAGTCCCTTTGCATACCCTGAGGGCGGATATCGACTACGGATTTGCGGAAGCATTTACAACCTACGGTACGATCGGCGTCAAGGTGGCGGTGTTCAAGGGAGAAATTTTACCTGAAAAGAAAATGTAGCTAGGAATCCATTATGCTAAGCCCGAAAAAGGTCAAATATCGAAAGAGACAAAAGGGAAGGACCAAGGGAAAGGCCATAAGCAGGGGCTGTACCCTGGAATTTGGAGAATATGGCCTCCAGGCCCTCGGACGAGGCATGTGAAGCGGGGTGGCAAGATCTGGATACGCATATTTCCGGATAAACCCATAACCAAGAAGCCTGCCGAGACGAGAATGGGAAAAGGCAAGGGGGCACCCGAGGGATGGGTGGCAGTAGTGAAGCCGGGGAGAATGCTGTACGAAATCGAGGGTGTCGGGGAATCTACTGCGGCTGAAGCCTTCCGTCTGGCTGGGCACAAGCTCCCTATCCTTACTAGATTCGTGGCCCGGGGTAAGCAGATATGAAGGCAAAGGAACTGCGAGACTTGAGCCTGGAGGAGTTAATAGAGAAGGAAAAGGAACTGAGCCAGGAAATCTTCAACCTGAGATTTCAAAAGGCAACCGGTCAACTGGGCAATACCGCCCTGCTTGGAAAGACCAGGAGAGATCTGGCTCGGGTCAAGACCATAATCACGGAGAGAGAGATCTCTGCGGAGCGGGAGAAGAAGAGGTAGGGATGGCTGAGAGAGGTACAAGAAAGAAGCTGACTGGCGTGGTAGTCAGTGACGGAATGAACAAGACCGTCAAGGTCCTGGTTGACCGAATAAAAAAGGACGAGAGGTACGGCAAGTACGTAAAGAGGCAAAAAAAATACTTAGCCCATGATCCGCAAGACAGGTGCAGGGTGGGAGACAAGGTCAGAATCATCGAGTCCAGACCCCTGAGCAAGAGAAAGAGATGGCAGGTTGTCGAAAAACTCGAGGGGAGTGCCAGCTGATGCTCTGGAGAGAAATAGATCGATTCCTGGAGAAGGGCCAATGATACAAGCTTAGACGAAACTTAGAGTTGCGGATAATTCCGGTGCCAAGCTCTTGTCATGCATCAAGGTGCTCGGAGGATCAAGAAGGAGGTACGCGAGCGTTGGGGACATCATAGTTGTGAGCGTAAAAGATGCCATGCCGAACTCGAGGGTGAAGAAGGGAGACGTGATGAGGGCTGTGGTTGTAAGAACGGTGAAGGAGATAGCACGTCCGGACGG
>JAFDIC010000393.1 GCA_019308525.1 Deltaproteobacteria bacterium | reverse complement strand
GCGTAAATCTTGGGGACGTTCTTTCATAATTTCATATCTCAATACTGATGGATTCGTAAGAAGGTCCAAAACCGTCATGCCGGGCTTGATCCAGCATCTAGAATCCTTTGATATTACTGGATTCCTGCTTTCGCAGGAATGACAGAAATGAGCACTTTCAGCCTTTTTGCGGGTTCATCAGTATTGAAATCTTGCTCTTGCCACTCGTAAGGGAGGTACTTATTTATGAATGAACGTCCCCTGGCTGGGATGAGGAAAATTCTTGACAGGGGGCTCAAATAGGCTAGTATAGAAAAAAATGAAGTCCGGACAAGGGCGTGCGGGTTTCCCATTTTAGAGTAACGGACAAAGGCGTCTGGCCTCCCAGGTGGGGGAGAGATGCCTTTTTTTGTTGCTCATTTGAGAGCCGGGTCTTCCGGATGGCTGGATCCTGGGCAAAGCAAGTTTCGGCCCAAAGCGCCGATATTCGAATGGGAGGGCAAGATAAACAGCCTTTTTGCGTGCTCTAATGGGAAGGTTGGAAAGGAAACGGCGGAGATGAAGGACAAGGAGAGGCCTTTTCTGGCCCTTTTTTATTGCCATAACATCACTGAAAGTGGAGAGGAACATAGGCAAAGCCTGGAAAGGACATACGGTGCTTCCCTGAGGCTTTTCCCCATGCCTTGTAGTGGACGGGTTGAGCCGCTCCATTTTCTAAAGGCGCTGGAAGAATTTGCAGATGCCGCCTATGTGATTACCTGTCCGGAGGGCGCGTGCAGGTACTTTGAAGGGAACACGAGGGCCAGGAAGAGGGTCGAAAGGTCCAGAGACGTCATCGCGGGGATCGGACTTGAAAGGGAGAGGATAGGGATACGGGCGCTTAACCCTGATTCCCAAGATACCCTCTCAAGCGTGACCAAAGATATTATGAGAGAGATAAGCGGCCTGGCCCCTTCTCCTGTTTTCGGGAAAAGGGGGAAAGACGGAAAAGGAGAAAGGGTATTTGAAAGTCCTCTTTTGAGTTGCCCGGTTAGCCGAGATACCTGAAATAGAAGGGAAAAGGAGAGATGATAACAGGAGAGCAAAAACCCATAGATGAAATCCGGTACATGCTCAGTCCTTACAAGAACATACTTGTTCTTGGGTGCGGAACCTGCGTTGCAGAGTGTGCAGCGGGGGGCGAAAAAGAGGCGGGCATGCTCGCTTCCGCCCTGCGGATGGCAAGCAAGATCGAAGGAAAGGATATCAATGTAAAGGAACGGACCCTTGACCGACAGTGTGTCAAGGATTTTATTATTCAGCTTGATGATGTCGTGGGCCAGTACGATGTCATCCTTTCTCTTGCCTGTGGAGCGGGTGTTCAGGCAGTGGCAGAGATCTACCCGGAGATTCCTGTTGTTCCAGCCCTGAACACGGCATTTCTCGGAGAAACCAGGGACCAAGGGTGCTGGGTTGAAAACTGTAGGGGATGCGGAGACTGCATGCTCTATTATTTCGGAAGCGTGTGTCCTATTGCTCGCTGCTCGAAGCAAATCATGAACGGTCCATGCGGCGGCTCAGTGGAGGGGCGCTGCGAGGTCAACCCAGATGTGCCCTGTGCATGGCAGCTCATCATAGAAAGGCTGGAGAATTTCAATGCCCTTGAGCGCCTGGAAGAGATCTATCCCCCCAAGGACTGGTCCAAGAAGCAAGGACAGGGGCCGAGAAAGATCATCAGGGAGGATCAACAAAAGTGAAAACCGCCAGCAACCTGGAACATGTTCTCAGGGAGGGGGAGTTCGCAGTGACTGCCGAATGTGGTCCCCCAAAGGGTTCGGATCCCCAAGTAATAGTCGATAAGGCCGCGCTGTTGAAGGGCAAGGTGGATGCTGTGAATATCACGGACAACCAGACAGCCATTGTCAGGATGTCAAGCATGGCCGCATGTGCCATCTTGAAATCCCGAGGGATAGACCCGGTGTTACAAATGGTGGTGAGGGACCGGAACAGGATAGCTCTCCAATCAGACATCCTGGGGGCGGCAGCCCTGGGGATTGGTAATGTCCTTTGTTTGTCAGGCGATCACCAGATTTTTGGCAATCAACCCCAGGCAATGGGGGTGTATGATCTGGACTCGATCCAATTCCTTGCTGCTGTGAGGCAAATGAGGGATGAGGGGAAGATCATTGGTGGGGAAGCGCTTTCAAAGGCCCCAAGCCTGTTCATAGGAGCAGCGGCCAATCCCTTTGCCGACCCCCTGAGGTTCAGGGTCGTGAGGCTTGCCAAGAAGATATCTGCCGGAGCTGATTTCATTCAAACCCAGTGTATCTATAACCTCGAGAGGTTCGAACAATGGATCACCATGGCGAGGGATAGGGGGCTGACAGATAAGGCCTTCATTCTTGGTGGAGTAACTCCCCTGAAGTCGGCCGGGATGGCGAGGTACATGAAGAACAAGGTCTCTGGGATGGATATTCCCGATGAACTGATAAGGAGAATGGATGGAGTGCCAAAGGAGAGGCAGAAGGAGGAGGGCATCAAGATCTGCGTGGAGACCATTGAGCGGTTGAAGGACATGCCTGGCGTAAAAGGGGTCCATATCATGGCCATAGAGTGGGAAGAGGCGGTGGGAGAGATAGCCGAGAGGGCAGGGCTCCTGCCGCGAGCGGAGGTCGACCCGAAAGGGGAATGATGGTATTAGGGGGACGGGGATAGACCACGGTGGGATTTTTCGCAACCAGAGGTTGCTCCTACACCTGGAAGGTGGGGTGAATCGCCATGTAGGAGCAGGTTTTACCTGCGATGTGCGGACTGGGGAATCGCAACCAGAGGTTGCTCCCACATCCGGAAGGGGAAACAATGGAAAGGTGAAGATTTCATGCCGTCCAAATACATGATACATACAAGGCCTGTACCGAATCGTTTCAGGGCTGTTTCCGAGTCCGGTGTTATAGCCTGGGAAGAGGGGTGCCTGAAGTGCGCCCTATGCGTCAAAAAACAATGTGTCTATGGGGTATACGAAAACAGGGCACTGGACTCTCGGCAGATGGTGGACTCGATTGACAATCAATGTATGAATTGTTTTCGCTGCGTGCAGAGTTGTCCCAAGGAGTTGATCCACAAGTCCATAATACCGGAGTTCAGGTCCCTGGGGGACAGGTACTGGACGCCTGACATAATATCGAGGCTGTGGTACCAGGCTGAAACAGGCAAAATCCCGGTATCCGGGGCTGGTTATCCGGGGCCCTTCTCAGGGCCGGGTTTCGACGCCATGTGGACCGATATGTCGGAAATCGTCCGACCCACCCGGGATGGCATCCACGGCCGGGAATACATAAGCACCGCCGTTGACATAGGAAAGACACCGAGGAACCTGTCCTTTTCGCCGGACGGCGAGCTGCTGGGTGAAGGACCCGAGATCATAAGCATTCCTTTACCTATTATTCTGAAAGTCCCTTCCTTTGGATCCCATGGTAGAGATACGGTCAGGGGCTGGGCCATGGCAGCAAAGAGCCTGGGGACTCTCCTGGCCCTTCCTGATTCCATGATCGGCAATGATCTTCGAGATCTTCGAGCCCATCTCATTCCGCTCCTGTCCGGGGGTGCGTCGGCAAAGAGGATGACAACCAAGCCACCCAGGTTAGTGGAGATCCCGTGGCACAGGGAGTGGCACAGGATCTTCGATGACCTGAAGACCAGGAATAGGGCTATGCTGATATCCGTAAGACTGTCCCTGAGGGAGGGGATTGAGGAAAGGGTTATTTCTTGCATCAAGCACGGCGTTGCGATCATCCACTTGG
>JAFDIC010000392.1 GCA_019308525.1 Deltaproteobacteria bacterium | reverse complement strand
TGGGGCCCGTAAGCCAGGGTCTCTATGGGTGTTTCCAGACGAATGTCGAGTCCCTGGGAGAGATCCTCCACGAGCCTTCCGAAGCCCCCTTGAGGGATCCCATTGCCCCCCAGCCCATCGCCGAGTGTCCATTCCGATGCGGCGATGTCCTCGGCAGGGGCACCGTTGACGGCCTCCAGGAAGGCCAGAAGCGAGCAGAGGAGTGCCTGGTCGCCGGGATGGCACGGAAGACGTTGGGCCACCGTCTCGAAGAGCTGCTGAAGGCTTGTTGGATCAGGCGGCGAAGTGCTTCGGATCAGGCTCTCTGAGAGGTGCTTAAGCCCCTGTTTCACCCTCTCAAGGACAAGGAGGACTGCCGCCCTTCTGGCCGCCCAAAGAAGGTGCCTGAGAGAAGATCTCTTTTCGCACCAAAAGAATAGGGGTGCCCCTTTGGGGACCTTGAGGATAGGGATCTCAAGGCGGCGGCACCAGGCAGTAAGGGGATTTCCCCAAAGGCCGTGGATCCAGCTAGCCCCCGCATCGCAGGGAACTCCGTCCAACAAGCGTGTCCAGATACGCCCTCCCACCCGGTCCCTGGCCTCGATGAGAAGGACCTCGAAACCGGTTTCCTGGAGCACCCGGGCAGCACAGAGGCCCGCCATCCCCGCACCGATCACCAAGACCTTGGGGAGCCCTGTCTTGGGTCGACGGGGGGAGGGGATGGAGCGACCACAGTTGTTCAGAGTGCATCGTCTTTAAGGGGCAAAATAGGATTTCCCGCAAAAACCTCCGTCAGTAAGGAAATCAAGCTGGATTTTCACCTGCAGATAGACCATGTGATCACCGAAACTACCTTTTCAGGTTTGCCCAATGTTTCCTTGAAAGCTGCATGATAATTGGTCCAATAATCGACAATTTCCTGTCGGCCTTCCAGCCGCCTCTCGGATGCATCCCAAACGCAGTCATCGCTTATGTAGTCAAACACGGCATCCCAATCATGCTCGTATAGGCATTTAAGAAGTCCTCGATGTCTGCTACTGATGATATTGTGGTTTTTGTCATTTCTCATTCTCCTTGAGGGCTTGTTTTACATAAAACTTTTTGCTTCAATGGTCTAACCAACCAGTCTATAGAGGATTCATTCTCCATATTCCAGACACGCTTGATGATGGAATTTGCATTTTCCCGGTCCGTAAGAAGCGACAAATATCTATGTGTCTTCTCCTCAATCTCCTGATCGCTCAAGGGATCATGAGGATCTCCATGTGGAAAATCACGACTATAGCTGATCGTCGTCCCATCGTTGAGCGTAACGATGATTCTACAGGGGGCCCCTTCAGGGAATCTCCGGGTCATCTGGGAATCCTCGCTGACCATGATCTTTGGAATTAAATCAATAATCTCTTTTTCTCTCTTTATGAAATCATCATCAAAATAACTGTAATTTATCGTTTTTTTGACAAGCGCTACCGCGACACAGTAGGGGATGGAATGGGTTCGGCCGGCTCGACTGACCGGATGATATGACGATTCAATAGCCGCCTCCTCGAGGGCTTTTCGGTAGGTTTGGACTTCGACTTGATCAATGGTTTTGTGATCGTTGATCTTCTGGGCGATTTCGATGGCAACATCAATGGGTGTCTGGCAGAAAACGAGCGCGGGCCACTGTTTGAAAATGATGGATTTCAGATCAGGCAGTGGATCGAAAACAGACCGGCTGTGCGGGAAGAACTGATTGATCCCTGCTTCGCCTTCATATATGTACTTGGGACCTTCAAAACCGGCGAAAGCCATCTTGACCGCATGCAGGGCGCGAACAGCACAAGATGCATAGGTGCAGTGCTTCCAGTCGCTAATTTCCCCCATCGCAGCCTGGTTGATGTCAAGCCCCATCATTCCGGCAATCCTTTGTGCTTCCGTCAACTGGCCGACCGAAAGCCCCATCATGACCCCGATGACCAGAGAAAGATAGAAAAGAGCCTGGGCATCGTGATCGTACTTGTTCCGTTCCGGATTGTAGTAATTCGAAAAAGCACAAGACAAGAGGTAGGCAACATAAGTAGATGTCAAAACGTCCTGCCCGTTTTTTCCGAGCCAATCGGCCATTGACAGCACGAGAGACACGTTGTCTGAAGGGTGGGAACCTCCCATCTCATTGGGAGGCAGATATGTGTTCACGAGATCGCTCCGCCGCCCAAGAATCGTATTCATGAAAAGGCCGTCCGCGGTGCTCGCCTTCCGGTTAAGGCCCCAAACGGTTATGCCTCGCTCGGTGAGAGTAAGAGATGTCATCCGGTCGAATTTCTTGATCAGCTCCGTGTCCTGGAGTGAAGCGCAAATTCCGGCATAAGAATCAAGAATATTGCGCTTGATGATATGCAATACTTCAGGGGCGACACATTGAAAAGTAATCTTGGATACATAGTGAGCTAACGCCTCCTCCAACATGCTCTGTTTCCTTTGCCGAATCAGAATCTATAGCTATTCATGCAATGCACTGCAAAAGCAGTTTCCTGATGATCAAAATACAATGATTTTATCCTGGGAACGATGTCAGCTCAGCTAATGATCGTGCACCCCGGCGGAAACAGAGCGTAGCGCAGTTGCCATCCGGTGAAGTGGTTTGTTATGGAAGCTCATAGGTTTCAGCCCGAATTTCGCAAGCCTCCCAAAATGTCATTGCGAGGAACGAAGTGACGAAGCAATCCCTTCACCTAAAGATTGCTTCGCTATCGCTCGCAATGACAAGAATAACAAGGGTCTTTCAGATACCCTTGCGAAATCCGGGTTCAGTCAATATGGCGGCGTCGAATCGGATGATGAGAACAACGAAATCCCCCTCCCATTTGGGTGATTGCATCAAAAGGCACGCTAATAACTTCCATCCCCCGTTTCCTTAGTTCTTCTTTCAAATACGTGAAGCGATTATCGACTATCATCAACTAAAGGCACATTAATATAGTCCCAGTCTTTTAGAGAATCCGGTAAATCCCCCACAAAAGCATCAGGGCAACGAATGGCCAGACCGGGCCGAACCAAAGACAATACGCAATCAAGATGTTGGAAACCTCTAATATCAATCTGGTGTACAGTATAGTCATCCCCCAGATATCTTCGTAACCATTCAATCCCCGCTTCGCTTGATGCGTTGCCGGAATGTCCGACGTATATCTCTTTCCCATTGAGCATTACGTCGCCGCCTTCCAGGTAGATACCGCCTTTTGTGGGGAAAGATGGTGAAACGGAAGGGACTGAAACATATTGAACATCTGGATTATCTTTCAGGATTTTCTCAAAGATTTTTCTGACAATAAATTTTTCTCTGGTTCGCATAGGCAATTTTAACGCCGCTTCAATCACATGATTTCCAATAACAATAACTGGATCCCTAGGATAGAGGAAATTATAGCCTTTTTCCAGGTCTGACATGAATACCAGTTCCTCTGGGGTCAATAATCCGGGGTCATGACGGTGAACCTTAACGCCGCAGGATTCTAGTAGCTTTGCAAGATTATTTGATTGGTTGACAATCTTTTTATAAAAATCAGGATCAACTTCTTCCATCTTTTGACCACCATATTTCTTAATCCATTGCTCGTTTCCTTTTTGGTAATCAAAGCCGAATTTGATGGTAGGACAATCGCCAGGAACTGTAAGGTTTTTAGGAGACCCTAAAATGACCTCTTCTAACCTGTCCCATTCATAATCGACATGGATTTTTCCCGCTTTAGTATCTTGTTCAGCAGCACAAACTACCCCATTACCAACCAGGAACAGAAAAGCAGTAGCTGTAAGGATTACGATTTTGTTCTTATCCAAACTTTATCTCCACATAACGTTTCAGGTGAGCGGCGCGCGGTTCTTGAACGGGGCCTTCCTCTTGCCGGCGCTTCTCTTCTGGGGGATCCCCAGCAGGGCCTTGGCCAGCGCGACCTTCTTTTCCAGCTCCCCCTCCCTCAGGATCATGATCCTCTGGGCCTGGGGCGACCCCGCGCCGTGCATGGATTCCACCAAGGCGGTGCCGCCGGTCATGGCCTCGATGAGTCGAGCCACCTTCATCCGATGCTCAGGCGGAATACCTTCCACGCCGGAGAAGTATTTCCGGACCAGATGTCCTATGTCCTCGCTCTCCAGGTCGTATTGGCTGGGGAGGGTGGCAATGAATCCCCCCGCCAGATCCAGGGCCAGCCTAGCCACCTCGAAATGGAAGCGGGTCACGTTCTGTTTGCACACATTGGCCAGCATGGTGTTGACCATGAAGGCGCCGGAAGGTGTGGGCCAGCCTTCGGCCGAACAGGCAATGGAGGAGCTGTAAAGGGTCTCGTTGAGATGGATCATCTCGGTCACCTTGTCCTTCACGTGTGAGGCCTTGTGGGTGCCCTGGATCTGGGACAAGAAGGTGACCGCACCGATGAGCACGTCCATGAGACCCGTTTTGCACGCCCCGTAATTGGCCCGGTGATGCGCGGCAAAGCGATAGACCAAGGCCCCTGTGAACTCGGTCTCTCCGTCCATGAAGACCCGCTCTGTGGGCACAAACACGTCATCAAAGACAATGACCGCCTCTCCGCCCACGGCCGCAAACGATGGCTTCCCGAAGTCCAAACGCTCCCTCTTGTCTCGCCTGTCATCATTGGCCTGGCGCCCGAAGATGAGGGTTATACCCGGGGCGTCAATAGGAACTGCGCAGGCCACGGCATAGGCCTTGGAGCGCTCATCCATGGCCGTAGTGGGCATCACCAGGATCTCATGGCTGTTGACAGCTCCGGTCATGTGAAGCTTGGCGCCTCGAATGACGATGCCATCTTCCCTCCTATCCGCAATATGCACGTACTGGTCGGGATCGGGCTGGTCGGCCGGGGCCTTGGAGCGGTCCCCTTTGGGATCGGTCATGGCGCCCACCACCATGAGATTCTCGTCCTGGATGCGCACCAGCCATTTCTTGAAACGCTCTAAGTAGTCAGTCCCGTGCTTGCGGTCCATCTCATAGACCACTGAATAGACCGCATTGATACCGTCGAACCCTACGCATCGCTGAAAACAGGTTGCCGTCTTCTGCCCCAGGACCCGCAGCAGTTTGATTTTCTTGATGAGGTCCTCGACGTTCTGGTGAACGTGGGTGAAGCGACTGATGGTCCTTCCCGTAAGGTGGCTCACCGCGGTGGCAAGCTCCTTGTGTTCAGGATCCCTGGCCAGGGAGTAGGTCATGGCCGCGGCACGCACATGGGGCGCTGTCGCCGGATGGCGGGTGACGTCGCGGATGCGTTCTCCCTTATAATAAATCACAGGATGAAGGGTCTGGAGGCTTTGCATGTACTGGGCACCACTTTGAATCTTCATGGATCGCTCCTTTCTCGGCACAGGGTGAGTATCAACATTTTCGTGCTGCTTCTTGATGTTACGATAACCAGGAGAAAAACCCCGGTCAAGACAGAGGAGAGGGGCGCTGCTCGCCAGGGGCCTCATCAAAACTCGATGCCCTTCCTGGCCGGGACGCCCCGGTGGAACGGATGCCTCACCTCCTTCATGCAGACATACCGTTGGGCGGCCTGAACCAGAAGGGAAGGGGCATATCTTCCGGTCAGGATGAGGTGTAGCGGAGGCGGGGTCTTGAGAAGCCCTTCCCAGACCTTCTCTGCGGGAAGGAGCCCGAGATGGATTGCCACATGGATCTCGTCCAGGATCACGACTCCGCCGGCGCCTTGGCGGATCTCCTCCAGCGAGGCCTTCCAGGCCTCCAGGGCGGCCTCTTGGTGCTTGTCCGTTGGCTTCCCACTCATGACGAAACCCTTGCCCATGGTCCGGATCTCTATGAGGGGAATCCGCTGGATGGCGCGGATTTCACCGTAGCCCCCAGGGGCCTTCACAAACTGAAAGATCCGCGAGGGTTCCCCCCGGGCCGCATGGAGGAGCGCCCTGCCGAAGGCATACGTACTCTTCCCCTTGCCGTCCCCGCTGACCACCTCCACAAAACCTTTCTGAAAGGGAAGGGGAGGCTCATGGGGCGAAGGGATGCTCACCTCCATCTGGGTCACCAGGTCGGCCCGGGAAACCAAGGCCTCGGGCAGAGACGGGCCTGAGAGGATCAGCTCCACTTGCCGGGGCCTCTGCTCCAGGAGGATGAGGAGTTCTTGTTGCCGGAGGCCGCCTTTGCGGACCCAGGGCCCGATTCCCTCCAGAATGACGAGGTCGTAATCCCCTTGGGCCAGCGCGCAGGAGGTCCGATCCAAAAGCTCCCGGACGGAAAGGGCCTCTTCGGCCCTCCCCTGGGGAAAGGCGACCTCTACCACCAGCCGCCCCCCCAGAAGTCGAGACGCCCTTTCCAGATCCTCCAGCGGAGAACCTGGGGTGAAATCGGCAAAAAAAGTCTTCAGGCCGTGGCCGCTTGCCCTGAGGGCCAGGCCCAAAGGGGCGGTATTGTGATGGCCTTCCGGGCCCTCGTAGACTTGAATCAATCCCTGTTCCAACGTCTTTTTCATGGATCCTCTCAGGCGATAGGCCTCCAGGCCATTTTGGGGGCATCTGAGCCAGAATCCCCTCAGGTTGTCAAGGTTCATGGGTCGTGGGAAACTTTCCATATTGGCAGGATTCATACTCGTGTGATAAAGAAAAAGTATCTGGCCCCTTCCGGACCCTAGGAGGGAGGCGCAGGACGCCGAAAAGACAGGGAGGAATGTTGATGTCCCAGCAGAGCCGAATGGATGCA
>JAFDIC010000391.1 GCA_019308525.1 Deltaproteobacteria bacterium | reverse complement strand
CGGTTTACTCAGGGATTACCCAATATATAGGAACGACTTCTCGGTGCTCCAGGTTAGCTGATGCCTTTCTTGTTGTTAACTCCCCTCAAAACCATGGTGGAGCCATAAAGGCACCGGCCCTCCTTCCATATCCTCGGCCCCATCCAAGGCCACGGCCTGCCCAGCGGCAAAAAGCCCATCCAAGGCCCCGGCCTCTTCCGAAACCTCTGCCTCTGCCCCGGCCAAGGCCCCGGCCATATCCAGGGGCCATGTAACCGGGGGCCCAGGCTGAATATGCCGGATATGGAGCCTGCATGGGTCCACCCGGGTTACAGTAACCCATTCCCCATCCGGTCATGGGTCCCCTACCAAGAGGGCCTGTTCCATCAAATGCTGGCATACCCTTCACCTCCTCCTTGTCAAATTCCACCGCCCCATCCATGGCGGTGTCTCATTCTACCCCTGGGCGGCAACTCAAAATGCCCCCCTTCGATTCTAAGCACCTTTCCCATTACAAGGGCATCAGCCACAATCGCCCTGGCCTCGGCCAAGATCCTCCCAAAGGTCTGGCGGGAGACATTCATTATCCTGGCCGCAGTTTCCTGGTCTAGACCCTGAAGGTCAATAAGCCTGATAGCCTCAAGACCTTCGAGGGGGAGAAAGACTTCATCTCGCCCCCAAGGCGGCATCCTGCTCGGGAGGAAAGCATCCACGATCGGTCGGCCCTGCACGAATCTCAGCTTTCTGGGTCTTGGCATTCAGCCCTCCTATTTTGAGCGTACGCTCATAATATAAGCACATCATAAAGCCAGTCAAGTGTTTTTTTCGGTCCTGCGCTCAAAAAAATTTTGACCCTTTGAGCCTGAATGCCTCTTTGGGTCTGATTCCCCGCAGCTTGCTGCGTGTGACCATGGGCCATGTATAATGCCCCTGCTGGATGTATCATGGACTTTGAGGTATCCAGGAGCCCAGGAGCCAGGAGTCAGAATCCAGAAGAACAAGGCCAAAATGAACCTGCCTGTATGGTTGTTCTATTCTGGCTCCTGAATGCTGGCTTCTGAATTCTTGATACTCCGCAGTTTGCTGCGGGGCAGTTCATCTCTGCGTTTCCATTTCTTTCACCACCACTCCATGGGCTTGAAAAAGGCATTATGGCTACACCCCATGTATAGAAATGCTACACCCTATAACGCTATGTTATTGGGGGGAAATTCTTGGTAATCATTGTCAGCGCCATAAGAATGTGTTGCTATTTGTTACTCTTTTTTTGGCATTCGGCACAGGTTTCAGCGAACTATGAATTCGCCCAGAAAATACTTGGTAAATCAATAAGATATAGCAGCGACTGAAGGCGTGCGGATGGCATTGTCATTGCATCCAAGAAATAGGCAGGGTCTAAGGACAAGATGAGTCAAGGACCGTTTATACTCTGACAGGGAGGTGCAAAAATGAAAAGGGGCCTAACAAAGAAGGGAAACCAAGAAAAGAAGAGAGTGGTTGGATTCCAGGTCCTGGAAGATGAGTGTATCTGGATGAAAGCGGGTGTTGTGAATTTCAGATTGTGCGACAATGATTTTGACTGTCAAAACTGTCCGTTTGACATGGGGATGCGCAAGGCCATGGGTGTGAGCAGGCAAACGGGCAAAAAGAGTGAGTCCCCATCATGGGTGGAAAAACTGAAAAAACAATATCGTGGGGCATCCAGGCCCTGCCGCCATGCGCTGACAGGTCGGATTAATGCTCCAAAGATTTGTACGATGAACTATGAGTGCTACCACTGCCCGTTTGATCAGATGCTTGATGAATTTGACTTTGACCGATTCCATGAGACCGTTCATTGTAAAGACGTTTCTGGTTTCCAGATCGCCGAAGGTTACTACTACCATATGGGCCATGCTTGGGCCCGTTTTGAACACGGAGGGTATGTCAGGGTCGGCCTGGACGACTTTATCAACAGAGTGTTTGGGAGGGTAGACGATATGGCCCTCCCGCCTCTAGGCGCAGATGTCAGACAAAACGAAGTAGGCTGGAGCTTCAGCCGCAGCGAACACCGTGCAGGAGTGTTGTCTCCGGTGACAGGCAAGGTTCTGGCAATTAACTACAAGGCCAGGGAGCACCCTGAAATCATCCACGAAGATCCCTACCAGCAGGGCTGGCTGTTGATCATTGAGCCTGAGCGCCCGAAGCGGAATTTGAAAGGACTCTATTTCGGCGATGAGAGCATTCATTGGATAGAACAGGAAACAAAGAGGCTTATGAGCCTGCTGGGTTCCAAATATGAGTCCCTTTCAGCAACGGGTGGTACTGCGCTCCGTGGCATGTTGGACAATATGCCGGAGTTTAGCTGGGACGACCTCGTGCGGACCTTTCTACGTACTGAGGTCACTGACAAGAAATGATCTGTTACGTGTGTTTGAGTATTTGGCGGACATGGGTCGAACAGTATCTACAGAAGCATAGAGGAAGTCGATCAAGGTTTTCCAGGGTGCCTGCAAAGTGCATGAGGCATTTAGCCTCCATACAATGAACGAGGTTGAACAAATGCCCCAGTTCATGGAGGGCCACCTTAGCTATCCTTTCCATCAGAAGGGGTAAAGGGGCTGAGATACCATCAGGATTTTTTGTCAATCTGTAGGTCGATACCACGGCGCATTTACCATCTTGTCTTGCTTCTCCGAATATATGCGTAAATACAGGTACATAAAGGTCCACATCAATAACGCCTATGAGCTTGCCGCAGGTATGAAAAGGCCCTGATTCCAGCCTTTCAATAACCATAGCGGCATTGTATTGTAGTCGCTTGTCATCAAAGGCATACTCCGGATAGTCAAGGGGTTCAAGGATGACTGAGTCAAGATCATAACAGCCCAGGATGTGGGCTGATATGGTCTTGAGGATGATTTCCGGTATTTCACCTATGGTCAATAATCCAATGCATTGCTTTGTGGATGCCATCACAAGTCCACACTATTGTTTTGCCCTTTGGATCCCACGGAGATTGAATCGCTTAATCATCCTGTGAAGGGTGACCCGGTTGATATCCAGTATCCTAGATGCCCGAGTAATGTTCCAGTCACATTTTTCGAGGACTTCTCTTACGTACTCACTTTGCATCTCCCGGAGTGATCTTGGTTCATATGTCGAGGGCGGAGTTCCAATGAAGGAAAAATTACTGGCATGTAGTGTCCTGCTCTTCGACAACACCACGGCGCGTTCGATCCCATTCTCCAGTTCCCTGACGTTTCCGGGCCAATCATAGTTTGTCAGGACAGCCATAGCGTCGGGTGTTATGCGATCTACTTGTTTTGCTGTCTGGTGGCTGTATTTTTCAAGGAAATGCCGAACCAATAAGGGGATATCTTCTTTCCTCTCCCTGAGAGGCGGGACATGGATTGTGATGACGTTGATGCGATAGAAAAAGTCTTCTCTAAAGGAGCCTCTTCCCACCTCCTTCGCAAGGTCTTTCCTAGTGGCTGATATGAGACGAAAGTCAACATCAATTGGTTGTCTATCTCCGATCCTGATCACCTTTTTGTCTTCCAGTACGCGGAGTAAGTCCACCTGCATTTTCGGGCTGATCTCTCCTATTTCATCAAGAAAGAGAGACCCACCGGAAACAACCTCCAGAAAACCCTTACGAGTGCTGGTCGCACCTGTGAAAGAGCCTTTTTGATGCCCAAAAAGTTCACTTTCGAGCAAAGTTTCAGGCAGTGAACCACAATTGATGGCGACAAAGGGGGCCTTAGCCCTAGGGCTTTTTGCATGTATGGCCTTTGCTATAAGCTCTTTTCCTGTGCCTGTTTC
>JAFDIC010000031.1 GCA_019308525.1 Deltaproteobacteria bacterium | reverse complement strand
TGGTTCCCCTGTTGCTACTCTCAAGCCCATGAATGAAGATAGTGAAAGCCATGAACAAATGGATCCTGCACTGTCCTTATCCGCAACCAATCTCTTTCTTTGCCTCAATTTCCATCGCACGCTCGATCTCTGCCCTACTCGCCTCCTCCACTTTCAGCACCTCGAGGTCAATGGATACGCCTATACCCGCCATGGGTTTGTTGAAATCTGCTATTACCGTGTCCTTCTTTATTTCCAGAACCTTGAAAGAAACCAGGCTGCCCATTTTCATCTGGCGGTAGAATTGTCCCTTCTTCAACCTCTGTTTTATGAGGCCTTTCTTGGGGATCTCCCTTACCAGTGAGGGATCGTGCGCCCCATAAATCTCTTCAGGCCGGATAAAAACCTTACCATTCTGGCCCACTCCCAATCCTTCAACGGCCCTTTCAAGGGACGGAGGCAGGCGTTCCACACCGTAGATGAAGCTCAAGTGTACTTCCGGACGCTCCTTTGTCGACCCATCCGGATAATGAGTCTTCATCTGGTATCTAATGGTGACCTTCTTGTCCCGCGCCACACTTTCCACTGGGTTCGTCACTTTATTTCCAGTATCTCGAACTCCTTTATACCGGCCGGAGTGCGGACCTTTATTTCGTCACCCACTTCTCTACCTATGAGTGCTCGCCCGAGGGGGGATGTCACGGAGACCTTTCCCTTTTCGGGATCAGATTCGTAAGGGCCCACCAGCCGATAGGAGACTTCCCGGTCTTCTTGAATATCATAGAGCAAAACGATCTTCCCGAAAACCACCCGGTCCGCGGGGCCGTCTTCTACGTCAATTATCTCAGAGCTGCCGATTATCCTCTTGAGCTCGTTGATCTTGCCCTCCAGAAACGATTGCTTCTCCTTGGCCGCATGAAATTCGGCGTTTTCAGAGATATCTCCGTGGCTTCTTGCCTCTTCTATCGCCTTGATATTCTCGGGCTTTTCAACTTTTTCAAGACGCTCCAATTCTTCCTTCAGCTTTTCAAGCCCTTCCTTGGTTGTCGGAATCCTTTCCATCTCCCTGTTCATCCCCGTGTTATTTGTGTTTGTGGGCCTTAGGCGCGTCTCACCACTCAGGCCTTGAATCCCGGCCTTTCACGTCCCTATTCCAAGGGCCAGCCCGATTTGGTAGACCATCGAAGATATAAGGTATGCAATAATCAGGTTGAATGCAATAGAAAATCCTGCCCACTTCCAGGAGCTTTCCCTTCTGATGCTGATGACCGTGGCAAAACAAGGCACATAGAGCATGGTGAAAAGGATCAGGGTAAAGGCTACGAGAGGATTCCAATCCTTGTCATTCTTGAGCCTCTCTGACAAAGGAATCGCATTCTCCGGGTCTATGTCCCCCAGGGAATAGGCAGTGCCCAGGGTGGATACAATTACCTCCTTTGCGGCAAACCCCCCTATGAGGGCCACATCCGTCCTGTAATCAAAGCCATGGGTCCTACGGGTCAAGGGTTCAAGCAGGAACCCGATCCTTCCCGCTATCGTCCCCTTAAGAGACTCCTCCCGTTCCCTGGTATCAATCTCCATCAAGGTCTTCCGGTAAAGGAGATAGGCATCGGCGGCGGCGGCAAGCCTTTCCTCTCCTGGGATGGTCAGCCTTGGCACATCCGAGTTTGCCCTGGACAAAACGACCAGGGCCAAAGCATAAAAGGGGTTGTCCTTCAGATCCTTCAGGGCCGACTTCCCCCTTTTTTCCCTTTTCTCAAGCCTGCCGAGGAGTTCCTCAAGGCGACCCAGGTCGTTTTGGTCCTTGATAACCCTTTTCACCTGCTCCAGGGCCAAAAAGGACTTCCCTGCTTCGACTCTCATCCTGTCAAAGGACTGTATTTTCTCCTCCGAAAGGCCCGGGAAAGTCATCATCGCCCATAAAACGATGGAGACAGCCAGTATCATGGTCCCGGCCTTCTTTATGTATTGCCAAGTCCGTTCCCAAGTGTGTATGGCAAGCCCCTTCATGGTCGGCACCCGGTATGGGGGCAGTTCCATCACAAAGGGCGTCTGCGGCCCGCGCAGGACAGAAGAACGAAGCAACTTTGCCCCAAAAAGGGCGAATGCCCAGGACAACAGGGTGAAAAGGAATAGCATTTGGGCCTGATTCCCGTGGAAAAAGGCGCCTATCAGCAACCCGTAGACAGGAAGCTTCGCTCCGCAATTCATAAAGGGTGCTACCAGCAGTGTGGCTATCCTCTCTTTGGGGTCCCTGAGGGTTCTCGTTGCCATAACGCCTGGCACCGCGCACCCCCCTGATATCCCTCCGCTTACTATCAGGGGAAGCACGGAGTTGCCGTGGAGCCCAAACCACCTCAGTACCCGGTCCAGCATGTATGCGACCCTTGCCATGTAACCTGAATCTTCCATGATCGCTATTGCGAAGAACATGCACAGAATGAGGGGGACGAATCCAAGTACACCGCCGACCCCGTCTATGATGCCTGATACGACCATGGACTTGAGGATGCCGGGAGGCATGTGGCCGGATACCACCCCCCGAAACCACCCGAAAAGGCCTTCAAGCCATCCGACCGGGGTCTCGCTCGCCCAGAAGATCAACTCGTAGATGCAATAGAGTATAAAGATCATTATGAGAGGACCGACAAACCGGCTTGTCAGGACCCTGTCAATCCTGTCAGAGGCATTGAGCCGGGCGTCGATCTTTCTCTTGATGCATCTCTTGGTTATACCGGCAATATAGCCGTAACGATGGTCCACTATTATGCCTTCAGGTTCTTCTTCCAGGGTGTTCAGGGTGTGCCTGGCTATCTGGCTGCGGACGGCATCGATTTTCTCGAATGTCTCCACGTCCTTTTCCAGGAGTGCGATGATCTGCCCATCTCCTTCCAGGCATTTCAATGCCAGCCATTTAGGGTCATATCTCTCATCGTAAGTACTGCTTCCACTGATAATCTCCTCTATTTCCCTCAACCCCTGATCCACGTCATTGCCGTAACTGATAAGCTGGGGAATCCATTCGTGCTTCTGTTTCGAGACCTCCAGGATCTTATCCAACAGTTCATCAATACCCTTGTTGGACCTCGCCACCATTGGCACTACAGGGGCCCCGAGAAGATCGGACAGGATGTTTTCGTCGACAATGATACCCCTGCCGGAAGCCACGTCGACCATGTTGAGGGCGAGGATCAAGGGCGCGCCGAGCTCCCTGAATTGCACGGCGAGATAAAGGTTCCTGTCCAGGTTCGAGGCATCAACTATGTCCACCACAACGTCCGGCCTTTCATTTACCAGAAAATTCCTGGCCACGACCTCCTCAAGGGAATAGGCCGTGAGAGAATAGGTGCCAGGGAGGTCAACTACTTCGATGTGGTATCCCTTGTAAAGAACGCTGCCGACCTTCTTCTCCACCGTGACACCGGGGTAGTTGGCAATGTGCTGCCTTGCACCGGTAATTGCATTGAATACTGTGGACTTACCGGAATTTGGGTTCCCTGATAATGCTACTGTGATCTTCTTCAATTCGTCTCCTCGATTGGCACGATGGTCCCGACGATTCTGCCTGGCAGGCATTTCCTCCATAGCGCGGCTCCCCGCGGAAGCTCTTGACCCCTCACCTAGTCCCTACAAGTATTGATTAACTTGTAGAAACCCTAAAGTGCTGATGCTTTCGGAAAAGCTCCAGATGCAAGGCGCGCAAATCTTTAGGAATGAGGCGTACATAGAAGTACGCCGCAGTGACTAAAGATGCAGCGCGACGCAGCAGATGGGGTTTTTGCGGAAGCATCAAGTATTGTCTTCCACTTCAACCATTATATGGTCAGCCTCATTGTTCCGCAACGTCAGGACGTAGTCTTTTACCCGTATGGCCACGGGGTCTTTGAGGGGCGCCCGTCCTTGAACCTGGATCGGTGTCCCAGGGACCAGGCCCATCTCCCTTATCCTTGTCCCGAGGAGTCCCTTTGCGGATACATCCTTTATGACACCAGCCTGCCGGTCGGACATCTCTCTCATCCTGACTACCCTTTTCATCGCGTAGCACTTCTCCTTGGTAACGTCGCACTTTTTCCGCCGGACTGAACCTCCCTGCCCGTCAAATACTTCAAGCCCCGCAAGGGCTTACAGGCGGTCCTCCGCAGAGTCCTGGCCTTTTCCATTGGCTCCAGGGGCTTCCTGCGTGCTTGACTTGACACACTGTTCGGGAAGGTTGCCAGGACAATTGGCCCCGGCTCCACAACCGCAGTCCGAACTCTTGCTGGTCAATGTCCTGTAGAAACGCCGGCCCATGAACAAGAGGGCTGCGCAGAAGACTAAGATTACGATAACAGCTTGAAACATTTATAAAATTCTCCCTGGGGATGCTTGTTGCAATTGATTACCAATATAAATAATGTGGATTCCCTTGTCAAGAAAAGAAGTAGAAGAAATCCTCGGGCCGAGAATTGATTGTCTGTTGACGAGCGATAGGGGTCAGAAACCGGGCATCTCACTCCTCGGTGTGCGTATGTGGGAGTGTGCCGTAGCCGTGGGAATGGACATGGGTATGGGGGATCGCCGTTGTATCCAGGATTATGCGGCCATCGCGAATCCCGTAAATCTTCTCGGTGGTCTTCGCGATAAAGTCCATGTTGTGTGATATAAAGATGTAAGAGATCTCTATCCTCTTCAAGACGCTTATTATCCTTTCGGTAGTGTCCTGATCGAGCCCGTTTGTAGGCTCGTCCAGCAGGAGCACCTTGGGTTTCATGGCAAGTACCGTGGCAAGGGAAACAAGTTTCTTTTCGCCGCCTGAAAGCCTGTATGTAACTCTTTTTTCAAACTGCTCCAGCCCGAGGGACCTGAGGGTCTCCTTTGCAATATCTTTTGCTTCCTGCACAGTTCTTCCCTGGTTCAGCGGCCCAAAGGCGACATCTTCCAGTACGGTGGGACTGAAGAGCTGATCATCAGCGTCCTGAAACAGCATTCCGATCTGTTGCCTTACAGGCAAGAAATCCTTTTCCACCCTCCTCTCCTTGCCGAAGATCCGGATCTTTCCCCTATCGGGTCTCAAGAGCCCCATGATAACATGGAAAAGGGTGGTCTTTCCTGAGCCGTTTGGCCCCACCAAACCAACCCTCTCTCCATCATGTAGCCGAAAGGAGAGGTCCTTCAGAACATAGTTTCCCCCCGTATATCCGAAAGAGATACTCTGAAGGTCGATCAGCACCGCCCCTTGCCCTTCACCCGAGTTCATTGTCTCACCAGAGTGCTCATATCCACCACTCCAGAATGGCAACAATGGAGACGGCCAAGAGCATCAACACCATCACCAAGATATCCTTCCATCCGAAGTAAAATTCACCCAGGTCATAGAACTTGCCCTTGAAACCCCGGCACACCATGGCCGCCTTTACCCTTTCCCCCCTATCATGGCTTTTCACCAGGACCATTCCTACGAGATATGCATAGGTCTTGTAGGTATGAAGATTGTTCGCCGGTCTGAAACCCCTTATCTTTATGGCGTTCAAGAGGCGAAGGTACTCCTGGTAGATCACGTGAATATAACGATAGGTGAAAAAAATCAATATGACTAGTTTCGAGGGCAGGAAGAGTCGATCCAAGGCCCTGCCCAGGCTGAAAACTGATGAAGTAGCAATCAAGGACATCAGGGTGAGTAGGATTATGTTGGATTTGAGAGTAATGAGGGTAGAATACCATATACCCTCACTGGAGGCCGCCAACGGGCCGATGCTGAACACGACTCTCCCATTCATGGAAAAGGGCAAGAAGAGCCAGAGGAACAGAATGAAGCCGTTGACGATGAGTACCCTCTTTATGAGTTCTCTTGGGTTGATCCTGGCAAAGGCCACCAACAACAGGCTCATGCCCATGGCAGGTACCAAGGCCTCGAAACTTTCCGACACTGCCACGACGATGGATAAAAGGGTGGCAACCACGACCTTGACCCTCGGGTCCAGACGATGGATTAGAGAATTACCCTCAGTAAACACCTCCTCTATCATGGTGGCAGCCTCATCACCTGTTTTTCCTGCTCTTAAAGTAGAGTATTACGCCCATGAGTCCGAATATGTATCCCAGGCCCCCGATGATGTCTCTGAAATGCGGACCCCTTTCCTGCCCCAGTCTCGCTATTGATCTTTCCAGGGTCCCCAGTCTCTTGTCCAGGACCTCCTCCAGCACCGTCCTGATCTGGTCAAGGCCCAGGCCATCCTTAACCACCCGTGACTCTACCGAACTTTCCTTCTTCTTTTCGGGTCCTTTGTCTTCCCCGCCTTGGCCCAATCCCTCGGGCTTGAGGACGTATTCGGTCCTATGGCCCATGGCCTCCTCCAGCACGATGCGAAGGGGCCCGGGGACAGGCATCTTGAAAGAAAATTCCCCCTTGTCATCCGTCGTGCCTTTCAGCAGCTCCTTGCCATCAAGGTCAAACACCCTGATAGCTCCCCCCTTTACCGCCTTGTTGCCGCTGTAATAGCCTTGCGTGTGGACGACATCTCCTTCAATCCACGCGAACAGGTAGATGCGATGCGCCATGGCCCCTGGGGAAAAAAGAAGCACGGCCCCCAGCAGGATATATGCCGCCACAGCGCAACGAACAAGACCTCTCGTTTTCCGATTGCTTTCCATCTCATGACTCCAACAGCTCAGGCCTGACATTCTTCAGAAACTTTATGCAGAACATGGTAATCAATCCCTCGATGATCATCACAGGGAAGTGGGCCACGATCAGGACCCTGGCCGCTGAGTAAAAGGCCTTTCCTGTAAAGTAAAGGGACAGGGCCACCAGGATGGCGCCGAGAAAGACGGCAAGGGATCCACACAAGAAAGAGGCGATCATGAAGACCCTCGGGTCCTTACTCGCTACGCCCTTTCTGAAAAGATAGAAGCATATGAGGGCAGGGAGGCCCATGTTTAGGCAATTGATCCCGAGGGTGGTCAAACCACCAAATTGGAACAGCACGGCCTGGAGGAACAGGGCCACGAGGACCCCCGGAAACGCCCCCCAGCCTAGAAAAATCCCCATTAGGCCGTTCAGAATCAAATGAACGCTAGCAGGGCCGACAGGAACATGCACCAGTGATGCGACAAAGAATCCTGCCGTCATTACAGCCACATGAGTGATCCTATCGTAGTCAAGCCTGTAGAGGCCGATGCCCGTACCCCCAGCGGCCAAAAGGGACCCGGAAATCAACACCGGCCCTGATAGTACACCTTCAGAAATGTGCATCCTCGGATCAACTCCCGAATCTTTACTTTTCTCGCCATTCCTGGAATTCTACCCAGAGCACCGCACCAAGCTCCACCGGTCTTTCCACGCCCTTGTAACGGATACCCCTCTTTGAGGGGTTCAAGGCCGCGAAACCCCACCACCCGGCACGGGGTACGGCAAAGGTAAAGACCCCGTTCTTATCCGCCTTGATGACCTGTGTTATCATGTAATCATTCGGTGCAGACGCCCTGCCATCCTTGTTATAGTACTCAACTTCAACCACTGAATGGGGCACCGGCCGGCCCTCCAGCATGACGATCCCCTGGAACACGTTTCCAGCGTAAAGCCCGAAGGGCCTGCTCAGAGGGACTATTTCCGTCCTCAGTCCAAGGGGTACGTCCCATCCCGCGTCCCAGCCAAAGGCAGCTATGATAGTCTTGGTATAATGTACAATATAGCTCTCTTCCGCCGGCTCCCAGTAGGGCTCCGGCTCCATGTAAAATGTATACACACCCGGCCGGTTCACCCCGTAGTCCACCGTCCAGCCCTGGTGCCCCATTATGCTTGTCTCTTTGATCTTATTCAAGATATCCTTCTTTTTGCCGTTGATATCAACTCCAAAGACCTTTGGTCGCGCGAGATCCATACCTATTCCCTCAAAGGGGTGGGCAAAGCAAATGAGCACCGTAATGGTCCTGGTCTCATCCTGCATTACCATGCTGTCTGAGGGGATAATCATCCCGAAGTGGGCAGAGGCCTGAACCGCCACACCCAGAGAAAAGATGGCCGCCAAAAAGATTGCTGTCTTTCTCAGTGACATACCTTGCTCCTCCTTTCAGTCTTGCCTGTTGAATTACCCGGGCTCGTCTCCGGACATAAAAAAGCCACGACGCCCCCCCCCTCTTCTAAGGAGGGTAAAGGCCTTCGTGGCTTCTCTGCGATCGACTTGCTGTTCTGATTCGATTATTTTTCAGACTTCTTGCCTGAATTCGACCAATTTCTACCCCCTATTCTCCCCGTTGTCAATACTTTTTTCACTATCCTGTCTCTTTCTTCAGTCTCCCAGCCCTATCTTTCCTTTCTACTTGACCTTTGATCCCGCCTGGGACATAAGGAAAGAAACGGATTCCTCAGTCAGATACCGGGAGCAGGAGTCAAATGTCCAGTACCGTCCAAATCGGGAGCCTTACCATCAGTGAAAAAGGGCCATTTTTTCTCATTGCCGGCCCCTGCGTCATAGAGGACCTGGAAACCACCATGGTAGTCGCGGATTTCCTCAAGGAGACCGGCGATCTGCTCGACGTCCCGGTGATCTTCAAGACATCATACGACAAGGCCAATAGGACGTCATTGGATTCTTACAGGGGGCCGGGGATAGACGAGGGGCTCGAAATTCTTGAGAAGGTGAAAGAGAGGACCGGACTCCTCGTCTTGTCCGATGTGCACGAGACCCGTGAAATAGAAAAGGCTTCAAGGGTATTGGATGTCATCCAGATACCCGCATTCCTTTGTCGCCAGACCGACTTGATCCTGGCTGCGGCCAGGAGCGGGCTGCCGATCAATCTGAAAAAGGGGCAGTTTCTGGCACCTTGGGGCATGGAAAAGGCCGTCCGGAAGGTAACGTCAACAGGCAATCACAATATCCTCCTCACCGAGAGGGGTTCCTCTTTTGGATATAACAACCTCGTGGTTGACATCAGGTCCATACCGATCATGAAGCAGTTCGGTTTTCCGGTGGTCTTTGATGGGACCCATAGCGTCCAGCTCCCTGGTAGCGAAGGAGGGAGATCAGGGGGGCAAAGGGAGTTCATCGAACCCCTTTCAAGGGCCGCAATCGCCGCCGGTGCCAACGGTGTTTTCTTGGAAGTTCATCCGGAACCGGACAGGGCCCTCTGTGACGGGCCCAATTCACTCCCCCTGGAGAAGGTAAGACCTCTTGTGGCCATCCTCAAGGAACTCCATGCTCTCGTGAGGCCCTATGACCGATAGGACCAGCCCGGCAGAATCGCCTTTACATCTGGCAATGAATCCTGGTATAATTATTGCATGAAAAAGAGCTTCCTCAAAAGACATTGGCCTCTATTGGGTATTTGTCTCTTGCTCGGTACCGTGGCCTCTTACCTTTTCGGCTCGGGCCGCAATCTGTTTCGCCAGGGAGGCCTCGCGCTCTTCTCAGAGCGGTTCCTGGATGAAGGTATCAAGCTTGAAAATATCTCCTACACCCAGGACAACCCGGAAGATAAAGTCAGGTGGACCTTGGAGGCAAAAGAGGTCACCTTCTCAAAAGACAGGCAGATCATGACATTCAGGGACTTCCACCTGACTCTCAAGGCGACTGACAGACCGTCCCTGACTCTCAAGGGTAAAGAGGGTGAGTATGATAGGAGCTCAGGAGTCATTACCCTTCGCCAAGACTTGAAAGGCCATACCGACAACGGGTATAGTTTTTTTACCGATCTTGTGGTATATAGCAACAAGGACGGCACCATAAGAACGGATAAACCGGTAAGAATCATAGGGCCCTCTTTCTCAGTGACAGGCCAGGGGCTTTTCCTGTCACTGGAAAGGAAGATCCTGCAAGTAAGTGAAAGTGTAACGACAATAGCTGGTGGATCCCTTGGTTTATGAGAATGTGGAGATCGAAACTTACCATCTTTTCTCTTCTGTTAGTTACTTTTCTCTTGAACCACCTTTCTTCGGGGGGAGTCGGGGCGCAAATGTTTGCAAGGAGTACCGAGCGCTCGTCCATAGTAATAAAAGCAAGCTCCCTTGAAATAGATGACAACCGAAAGGTCGTGACCTTTTCGGGCAACGTGGAGGCAAAGGAGCCCCAGTTTACGATCAAGTGCGACAAATTGCTCGTCTATTACACCGAGCAAAAGGGCAAGGCCGGTACCAAGGAAGCTCAACTCGATATCGAAAAGATAGTCGCCAAGGGAAACGTAAACATCATCCGTGACTCCGGGGGCAATGCGACCGCTGAGCAGGCCCTTTACTATCATAGTGAGGAAAAGCTCGTTCTTACTGGTAACCCGGTGGTAAGACAGGGAAACGACTTTGTCGAAGGCTCAAAGATAACTCTCTTCCTCAGGGAAAACAGGAGCGTAGTCGAGGGCTCCGGAAACAAGAAAGTACGGGCCGTCCTTTTCCCCAACAGAAAAGAGGAAAAGCCAATTGGGCAGTGATAACAGAGAGGTCCTTGAGGCCAGGAATCTCGTAAAGATATACAACCACAAGCGTGTAGTAGACCGGATAGACTTAAGGGTGAGGAGAAAAGAGATAGTGGGCCTGTTGGGCCCGAACGGTGCTGGAAAAACGACCACCTTTTACATGATTATCGGCCTTGCCAGGCCCGACGAGGGAAGCATCCACCTGGATGGGGCGGATATTACCCATGACCCGATGTATCTCAGGGCAAGGAAAGGCATAAACTATCTTGCCCAAGAACCGTCAGTATTCCGCAAACTTACAGTGGAGGAAAACTTGCTGGTGATCATGGAAAGCCTCAAAATCCCGCCCCATGAGATGCGAGACCGGGCCATGAAGTTTCTCTCTGAGCTCAACATCGACCACCTGGCCGAGCAGAAGGCCGCCTCCCTTTCTGGGGGTGAGCGCAGGAGGCTGGAAATCACCAGGGCGCTCGTCACTGAACCCAGATTCATGCTGTTGGACGAACCCTTTGCAGGTATCGACCCCCTGGCCCTGAATGACATAAAGGAGATAATCAGGCATCTCAAGGAAAGGGGGATAGGAATCATTATTTCAGATCACAACGTCAGGGAGACATTGAATGTTTGTGACTCCGCCTATATAATCAACCAGGGCAGCATACTGGAACATGGTGACCCGGAAAAGATAGTTACCAGCAAGGTGGCCAGAGATGTCTATCTTGCAAACGATTTTAACCTGTAATCCCTGTAAACGATACCGGTGACGAACTCTTAGTATGGCTCTACAACTCAAACAAGCTCCGATACTGGCTCAGCAACTCATTATGACGCCCCAGTTGCAGCAGGCGATCAAGCTCCTGCAGCTCAACCGCATTGAACTCCTCGAGACCATAAACCAGGAAATAGAGACCAATCCCATGCTTGAGATCCTTGAGGAAAGCCCGTCCGACGGAATGGACGACGGCAAGGGCCTCCTGGAGGCAGAAGGGCCTTCAGAGCAGTCACTCAGCGAAACGCCTGAAAAGGAAGTGATGAAAAGTGAAATTGACTGGGATACCTATTTTTCAGACTACAACACGGGCTGGGCTGAGCCCCAGTTCGACATGAGGGAGATGCCCCCCCTGGAGAATATGGTCTCGGAAAAGGAAAGCCTTTCCTCCCATTTGATGTGGCAGCTCAATTTGAGCGACCTCACTGACACACAGAAGAAGATCGGGATCCATATTGTCGGAAACCTGGACCCCGACGGCTACCTGGAAATCTCCCTGGAAGAACTCGCGGAGATAACGGGCTACAGCCTTGAAGAGGTCTCCGAGACCCTCTCCCTGATCCAAAATTTCGATCCCGTGGGAGTAGCCGCACGCGACACCAGGGAGTGCCTGTTGATCCAGGCAAGATTTCAAAACCTGGAAGGCACGATCGTTGAAAAAATACTCCTGGACCACATGGATAAACTGGAAAACAAGAAATATGATCTCATAGCCAAGAGTCTTTCCGTATCCTTGGACGAGGTCCTTTCGGCCGTTTCCGTCATAACTAGCTTTGAGCCTAAGCCGGGCAGGAGATACAGCGACGAAGAAACTATCTACATAACCCCAGACATATACGTCCTCAAGGTCGGAGACAAGTATGAAATAGTGCTCAACGAAGACGGACTGCCCAAGCTGAGGATCAACTCCTATTACAAGAAAATACTTTCCGACGGCAATTCCTTCAAGGAAAGCGAAAGGGGCTTTGTTCAGGATAAATTACGCTCGGCCCAGTGGCTAATAAAGAGCATACACCAGCGCCAGCAGACCATTTACAGGGTAACCGAAAGCATAGTTCGCTTTCAGGAGGAATTTCTGGACAAGGGGATAGCCTATTTGAAGCCTCTTGTCTTGAGGGACGTGGCCGTGGATATACAGATGCATGAGTCAACCATCAGCAGGGTCACGGCCAACAAGTACGTGCACACGCCCCAGGGAGTCTTTCCCTTGAAGTTTTTTTTCAACAGCGCCATCAGTTCAGTGGAGGGTGAGTCCGTTGCTTCTGAAACGGTCAAGGAACACATCAGGAACATCATCAAGTCAGAGGACAAGGCAAAGCCTTACAGTGACCAAGAGATAGCAGCCATGCTCAAGAAACTCAATATCGATGTTGCGAGACGAACTGTGGCCAAGTACAGGGAAAGTATGGGTATCCTGCCATCCCGCAAGAGGAGGAAACCCTCTTGATGCCACATGTTTGACTTTTGGCCTCTTATCTGCTAAACACTTCTTTCTGTCCTATTCAAGGAGGATCATTCTATGGACGTAACAGTAACTTTTCGGCACATGGAGCCTAGCGAGAGCCTAAAGATCCATACCGAAGAAAAGCTGAACAAGATCAATAAGTATATAGACTCACCCGTTGAAGCTCACGTCGTGCTGGGGGTGGAAAAATTCAGACATCAGGCCGACATAACCCTGAGCGTCAACGGCGTCAAGATCAAGGCGGTAGAAGAGACAGATGATATGTATTCCGCCATCGATCAAGTCATGGACAAGATCGAGAAGCAGGTCAAGAAATTTCGATCCAAGATAAGGAAACGACGACCCGACAACAGGAGGGCGGAAAGGGAAGCGGAGCCCGAAGCCCCGGGTGAGACTATGGAAGAGCCTCTGATTGAGGTCGAAAAGATGGAGGCAAAGCCCATGGACCCCGAGGAAGCGGCCATTCAGCTAGACTCTGCCGAGCAGGATTTCCTTGTCTTCAGGAACGCCAAGACAATGGAGATAAATGTGCTTTACAAGCGCAAGGACGGACAGCTCGGGCTTATCGAGCCACTGGGCTGACTCTCTGCGACCTGGCAGGCAAAACACCATGAAACTATCAGAGATCATAGACGAGGATTCAATAATCCCTGAGCTGAGGGCCAGGGACAAAAAAGGAGTATTGGAAGAGCTGGCCGAGGCGGTCACCATTCATCAGCCTTCCCTTGACAAGGGGTCCCTGGTGAAAATTTTGCTGGACAGAGAACGTTTGGGAAGTACAGGTATAGGAGACGGGGTGGCCATTCCCCACGGGAAGTTTCATGGGCTACACCAACCCATAATCATCTTCGGTAGGAGCCGCAGGGGCCTTGATTTCGAGTCCATGGACGGGGAGCCGGCCTACCTCTTCTTTCTCCTCGTTGCTCCGGAGGACTCGGCCAGCATACACCTCAAAGCCCTGGCTAAGATAGCAAAAATACTCAAGAACAGCAATTACCGAAAGATCCTTATGGATGCCCCGACAAAGAGGGAAATTTATCAGTTCCTCCTCCAAAACGACGAGGAACTATAGCAGGCAGGCCTTGCTTTCCTGTAGGGAGCGAGCTAAGGCACGGCGGGAAGGAATGAGGGGTCTGGATTGGTAAGTCCCTCATGGATGGAAAGGAACTTATGGGTGCTCTGAAACCTTTTGCCTTCTTTACAACCAGAGCCCGTCCAACAGGGAAGTTGCCGTCTCTCGGGGCCATCAACTTTTTTGATTTGAAGGAACGGCCGACACAATGGTAAGCCTATTGATAGTTACCCACTGCGAGCTGGGTAGAGAACTGTTGAATGCTGCTGAATTCATTGTCGGAAAAATCGAGGCAGTGGATACCCTTTCCATTACTCAAACGACCGACAGCGAAGCTATTCTTTCGGCCATGAAAGAGAAGATCGCTGAACTCAAGAAGCAGGGAGAGAATGTGCTCATCCTGACGGACATGTTCGGTGGAACACCCTCCAACATAAGTCTCTCCTTCCTCAAAGAGGAGAAAGTGGAGGTCATAACCGGTGTCAACCTCCCCATGATAATTGCTTTTGTCCAGAACCGCAAGGGTCTAGGGCTCGAGGAAGTGGCTGAAAAGGCCCAGGCGGCAGGAAGGGCCGGCATCTCCATTGCAGGGAAACTGCTGGAGTCTGAATGAGTTCGATCATCTCAATCTCTCAGGAAAACTACAGCTTATATATTGCCGATATCATCGAAATTGAAAACCTCAGCTTCCCTATCCCCTGGAGCTACCAATCATTTCTGGATGAGATTGGCAATCCAGTCTCTCACCTCTGGGGTGTCGTTTCGGGAGGTACCCTGTGGGGATATGCCTGTTTTTGGATGTTTCACGATGAGATCCAGATTGTCAATATCGCAGTCCATCCATCAAAGAGGAATCAGGGCCTCGCACAGTTTCTCTGTGAAAATATCATCCGTACCGCCTCTTCCAATGGAATCGGATCCCTGTGGCTTGAAGTGAGGGAGTCCAACATCATTGCAAAAAGGATCTATGAAAAGCTGGGTTTCAGGGAAATTCACAGAAGACCCCGGTATTACAGGGATAATAATGAGGATGCCATAGTCATGTCCCTCATGCTTTCCCGAAAACGGATGGCGCTATAGCCCGTAAAAAGCGGCCTTCGCCACCCTGCCTCTAAGGACGGAAACAAGCCTTTGTAAATGCAAAGCCATCAATATTTGATGGCGCGGTGGTATTGCAATATGCATATTTGAACTTATTTTTTTTATTTGAACTATTGTTGATCCCAATACTTCTACGAGGAGGTGAAAGAATGGCTGTTAAAGTTGCGATCAATGGGTTTGGGCGAATAGGAAGGATGGCATTTCGGGCCGCAATCGACGATAAGGACATAGAATTTGTGGGAATTAATGACCTCACCGACCCTGCAACCCTGGCCCATCTGTTGAAGTACGATTCGGCACAAGGGAAACTGGATGCTGAAATTTCGAGTACTGATCATTCCTTGATCGTCAACGGAAAAGAAATCCAGATTTACACCGAGAGAGACCCTGCCGATATTGCCTGGGGTGATGTCGGAGCAGAGATTGTCTTCGAGTGTACCGGGCTTTTCAGGGATAGGGAAAAGGCTTCTGCTCATCTCAAGGCCGGCGTGAACAAGGTCATTATATCGGCGCCGGCAACCAATCCGGACATTACCATCGTCATGGGGGTAAACCACGAGGAATACAATCCCCGTGAACATCATATCATTTCAAACGCCTCTTGCACCACCAATTGCCTCGCGCCTGTTTGCAAGGTATTGATGGAGAATTTCGGTATCGAGAAGGGACTGATGACCACAATACACTCCTACACGGGTGATCAGCGGCTGCTGGACTTTCCCCACAAGGACCTCAGGAGGGCGAGAGCGGCCGCTCTTTCCATGATTCCTACCACCACGGGCGCTGCGAGGGCAGTATCTCTGGTGCTTCCCCAGCTCGCGGGCAAATTGAACGGTATGGCCATCAGAGTTCCTACCCCTAATGTTTCTGTAGTGGACCTGGTCGCAAAACTCGACAAATCTGTAACCGTAGATGAGGTAAACGGTGCTCTCAAGGAGGCCGCAGAAGGACGTCTCAAGGGTATCCTGGCCTATTGTGAGGAACCTTTGGTATCCGTTGACTTCAATGGTACCCGCTTTTCTTCTATCGTGGATTCCCTTTCAACCATGGTCGTGGAAGACATGGTTAAGGTGATAGCATGGTACGACAACGAGTTCGGGTATGCGTGCCGCATGGTGGATCTGGCAGCTCATATCGCTAATGCCTGAGCTGGATAAATGGGGGATAAGGAAAAACGCCATGAACATGAATGAACGAAGACCGCTGATAGCAGGTAACTGGAAAATGAACCTGGGCCTTGAGGAAACCGCACGCCTTATAAGGGCGATTGCAGAGGGCATCGCGGGGATGGAAGATGTTGACGTGCTGGTGGCTCCCCCCTTTACAAGCCTTTACCTGGCGAAGAAAGAGATCGGTGACTCAGGGATCCTCCTTGGGGCCCAGAACATGCACTGGGAAAAGGGCGGGGCCTATACGGGAGAAATTTCCGCTTCAATGCTCCTCGATGTGGGCTGCACCCATGTAATCCTCGGCCATTCCGAGAGGCGGATACACTTCAACGAAACCAGTGAAATGGTTGACCTCAAGGCCGGTGCGGCTGTCGAGGCAGGACTGAGCCCCATCGTGTGCCTCGGGGAGACGCTCGAGGAGCGGGAGGGGGGGAAGACTTTTGATATTGTCACGGATCAACTGGAAAAATCTCTCAATAGTTTCAGGGTCCAGAAGACCCTGCCCCTCTCCGTCACCATAGCCTATGAGCCCGTTTGGGCTATAGGCACGGGCAGGACTGCCACGCCTCCCCAAGCACAGGAAGTTCACCAGTACATCAGACAGTGGATTGAAGAGAATTTTGATAAACATATCTCAACAAAGCTAAGAATTCTATACGGAGGCAGTGTAAAGCCTGAGAACGCCAAAGACCTCATGGAGATGCCGGACATTGACGGCGCCCTGGTCGGCGGCGCCAGTCTCAAAGCGGAGCTCTTTCTCCCCATCATAAGGTACAGGGACGTCTGACAGGAGAATTTTTCTATTGAAAATCACGGTCTTTTTGTTATTATTTAATATGCGTTGAAACCAATTGGACGCCGTTGATATTGTGTCTTTGAAGGAAAAATAGATGAGACTTATTTTTGTAATCATCCATGTCACCGTCAGCATCGCCCTCATCCTCATTGTCCTGCTTCAAAAAGGAAAGGGCGCGAATATAGGGGCTGCTTTCGGCGGCTCCAGCCAGACGGTGTTCGGAAGTACGGGCGCCACACCCTTCTTGCACAAGGTCACTGTGGGTGCTGCGGTAATCTTCATGATAACATCCTTGACCCTGGCCTTTCTCTTTGGAAGGGGTGCTCCCACCTCTGTGATGAAGGGTGTAACACAGCCCGTGGCCCCTGTCTCCCAGCAAACCGAAACTCCCGCCGACAAGGCTGGTCAGGGAGCGCAGAAGTAGCTTTTTGCAGTGTGCCGAAGTGGTGGAATTTGGTAGACACGCTATCTTGAGGGGGTAGTGGGCAACCGCCCGTGCGGGTTCAAGTCCCGCCTTCGGCACCACTAAATAGCAAGCATCTGCGGATCATAGGGCATTTCGGATACCAAGAATAAAGGCTTTCGGCACCAATGAGTGCTGCAAGCCTTTTCATTTCAGGGTCTCAGGGATCAGCGTTTCAGGACGTGCATTTTGGTCAACACTTACAAGGAAGGTCTCCAGTTGTTCAACGGCTTTCCGTGCTTCTGGGGAAGTTGTTGACTGTTTGTACTAACTCTCTTCCTTGATCGGTAGTTCTTGCGACATATGAGGTGGTAACAACGAGTTGCCGGAGGGCTTCCGCAAACGACAAACCCTGTTCAACTGTCAATAGGATGGCCAGTTCTTCGCGGAGTTGTGAGATCTCTCTCTTGCGGCTTCCATTCCTCAGCGCTTCCATGGTTATGCCCGATGCGTTGCGAGCCGCCTCGGTTGCCACCACCGTTTTCTCTCCCTGCCAAAACCGCGTCAATCGCGGATTTTGGGCCAACTCGGGGAAAATGGTAGGGTAACGAAAAAACTAATTCACGACCCTATCTGCCTATCCAGTTCTGAACCTTCAAACCCGGGACTCGTTGAAATTCTCGCTCCTTGTTGGTGACTATAGTAAGGGCCGCCGCCTTAGCATGAGCGGCAATCCATAGGTCGTTATTACCAATAAGCTTTCCCTTGGATTCCAATGATGCCCGGATGGCCCCATACGTTTTGCCGGCATTCTCGGGAAGTGGCAAAACAGGAATAAACGATTTGAATTCCTCCAACAACTGCAATGCCTTTTTGCGTTGCTGACTTT
>JAFDIC010000390.1 GCA_019308525.1 Deltaproteobacteria bacterium | reverse complement strand
TCCTATGACACAGATTATGACAGGATTGATTGGCTTGAGAGGATTGAGCCGTAAGAGAAGCGAACACACCTGAGAGGTCGAGTAAGAGGGGAATTCAGGCACAACGTGCATACTGAGCGGGCAATCTTCCGTGCAAGGGGAAAGAGTGAAACGGCCTGTAGGAGCAAGCTCCAGCTTGCGATCCTTCGCAACCAAAGGTTGCTCCTACACCGGGAGAATCATTTGCAGACAGAAGCTCTTCCGCCCCTTCCCCTTATAAGTCTACCGCTCGGTCCATGTCTTGAATGGCCTGTATACATACATGGTATTCTGATCTACAACCTTGGCAACCGTTCGATAGTCGCTATCGCAGTACAAAAAGCCGTAGAGTTGGTCGTCCGGTCCAATGACCCTCTGGACACTGGGGTATGATCTGCTGAAAGAACTAATCCATGAGATCAACTCGGGTATACGTTCAGGGTCTTCAATCCTAATCCATGTGTCCCCGATCAATGTTCGACCGTCGTCTTTCGGATCAAAAATAAAACAGGCCGGATAGGTTGTAGGCCATTGGTCGGAGTAAGAGACATCGTACTTTTCCGAGGTCTTGGCCAATTCATCAACTGTCACGGTCTCACCCCAGGGCTTTGCAGTGATCTTTCCATAACCTGCGCATCCGTAAAGAAAGAATAATGCCAGACCTATAATAAGATATGCGTATTTTCTTGTTTTCATTATGTGTACCTCCTCTTTGCCTCCAATTAGATAGATTCCATCCATAAATGGCCCTTTTTCACAATCTCTGCGTCAATCTGCGGAATTATTTGCCTGCCTGTGCGTGACACGGAGACAGGTGCGGCATACTACAGTATGCCTCCGCGTAATTCCTTGATTTCCTTGATCTTACAAAGAATTGCTCATTTCTGGATTGGAAACTGCCTAGCGCCCAAGATTGATTTATGGATGGGCACCAATTAAGCAGGATCTCTCTTTGCGTTCAGCTTAGCATTGTACGCTTGCATTTTATAGGTTAATTTAACCATCTTTCTGCCGGAATAAAGCATAGTGTTAGAAAAAGTATGAACGAAAACCATAACATTTTGGCCCTTACCCCGCTTGCATCAGAGTTTGAAACAGTGTTGGAACGGTTTCAATTCTTGAAACAATCACGGGGAGGCAGATACCCCAAGCTCATAAAATAGCATATAACCAATTGAAAAAACGCAATAATTTGTGGTTGGCCAAGAAGAGGTATGGCACTGAAATTGCTACAAGACTGCTCTACAGAGTATGAGGCAAAGACTATACATGTCTCCCCAACATCAGTGGTCGCCTCGGAACTTAAACCCCTTCCAGGGCAGAAGAAAGACGGATCCTTTGGGCCCGGACCTTCACTCCACACTCAGGCGAGCCAGGTTGGGTAAATCGGGTGGAATATGGAGCGTGGGTCAAACAGGTGGAGCGTTCTGGATTATGTCAGGGTCGGCATCAAGGGTATGCCCCCTGGATCCCTGGGGGGCATAGATGTCACCTATCGGTGTAACCTCAGGTGTCGGCACTGCTACTTCCTCAAACAGAATCACCGTGAGGAGCTGTCCACGGAACAGTGGGTCATGCTATTTGAACACTGGAAGAAGGAGGGCTTTCCGTTCATGATATGTGGCTGGATCGGTGGTGAACCTCTTCTTCGAAAGGACCTTGTAGATCAAGGACGCAAATATTTCAAGAGCAATGTCATCTTTACAAATGGCACCATTGAACTGCCGCCTTGGCCGGAGGTTACATTTTCCGTCTCCGTCCATGGTACAGAAGAATACTACTACCAGATGACAGGGGCGAAAAAGGGCACCTATGGGCAAATCAAGGAGAATGTCGACAGGCCTGAGCTGAACGTGGTGATAGCCTTTTGCATCACCCGGTTGAACTATGGGTGCATTGAAGAGATGATCGAGGAATGGTCGAAGACCAAGGTCAATGGAATTGTCTTCGAATTTTATACCCCCATGAAGGGCGAGGATGACGGCCTTTGTTTGAGATGGGGAGAGAGAGATAGGATTATTGACAGGATAATGAACCTGAAGAAGACCTATGGGAACTTCATAGGGGTTAGTGATAGGATCTATCGCTTGATGAAATCCGGGACAGCCAGGGGAATAACCCAAAACTGTCCTTTTCCATCAATCGGTTTTAGTTACGATCCCACGGGAAGGCCCAAAATACCTTGTCAGCTTGGGCCTGAGGCGGACTGCAACCGTTGCGGGTGTATCCTGCCGTTCTATTCCATGGTCCTGACCCATCGCAGGCTCCTGATCCCGGAATTTGGCTCATCTGTTCTTCGCAGGCTTCTACAATGGGCCGGTGAGGGAATAGGTTGTGCGGGGTTCAAGAGAAGGGCCGTCGATGGGGCAATGTAGTAGCTGGCGACCTTCATGCGTGAATCCAGTGTCAATTCCTTTCCGGGTTTGATTCTCCTCAGCTTGCTGCGTATGGCCCATGTATGATACCTCTGGATTTGTCATGCACTCTAGGGCATCCCGGAGCCAGGGGTCAGAATCCAGCTCTGCCGTCTGGCAGAAAGCCCGGATCGAACGAAAATGAAACTTTCTCTTGAAGTTTCATACGAGAAGTACAAGGCTAATAGGAAGCCGTTGGTATGGTTGTCTTGTTCTGGCTCCTGAATTCTTAATACCCCGCTGCTCGTGGCGGGGGGTCGTTCAATTTGAGTCTCGACATCTACTTTCGGATTTGCAATAATTAACAACTTCAAAGGTGAATTTCTGCCCTTTTGCGAGTTCAAGGCAGATTAGCTTGATGAAAACAGGTGTGTGTTTTTGGGGAAGGGTGTTTCAAGGTCTTAACCTTCAACCCCCGCCATCGGCCTTCTGAAGTCGGTCTTAAGCCCCCATAACATCCAGCAAATATCGAGATCGTTTTTTCATTCGTCTTACTTCACATGGAGGTGTTTTTTCATGTTTTTTCCCCACGTCAATCGCATCAAGATCATGATGGTTTGTATTTCTATCCAATTGAGCCTCAGTCTCCCGTGGCCCCTTCCAGCCTTTGCAGTGCGAGAGGCAAACACCAAAACAGGGGCCTTGAAGGAAAGGATAGAATTCGATGTAAAGTGGACCTTCATTCCCCTGATTACGACCTACATGGAGACCTTCAAGGTCAAGGACGGGAGAGGGTCCGTGTTTTTTCTTCTAACACACCAGGCAGCTTCCAACACTTTCTGGAACGACCGGATGGAGTCGGTGGTAGATCCGAGCACGTTGCTCCCCGAGCAGATGGAAACCATTATCAAGGACAAGAACGGAAAGAGAAAGGAAACAATCATTTTCCAGAGATCCCTGGGCAAAGCCATGTACATCAAGCAGGCCAGGAGAGATGGCACAGAGACAATAGAGAGTATAGAAATCACTTCCAGAAGTATGGACCCTCTTTCCGCTTTCTACTATATGAGGAAACGCCTGAGCCCTGAAAACCCTTTCCTGGAACTTCAGGGCATTACAGGATCCAGGCGCTTCTTGATGAGCGGAAGGGTTGTCGGAGAGGAAGGGATCAAGGTTTCGGCTGGCCGATTCAAGACTTTTCGTTTTGAATGTACACTTAAATTCTGGAAAAACGGTTCTAAAGAGGATAAAAATGAGGGGTTAGAAAAGTCCCGGGCCAATTCTTTCACTCTTTGGGTAACGAAGGATAAGAACCGTTTCCCGGTGAAGATACGCTATGGACTTGCCTTGGGAAGCCTTAACGTGGTAGCCAAGAGCCTGGTGTCCTATGAAAGGAAAGTCAGAGAGGTCCCGAGC
>JAFDIC010000389.1 GCA_019308525.1 Deltaproteobacteria bacterium | reverse complement strand
AAGCAACCGTGCTAGCTCAACCTGGGGCTTGGTGTAGTACAGGTTGGAGACATGGACAAGCTCCCTGGACTGCCTGCCCAGGACCTCCGTCACAAGGGAAGAGCTATGCCCCAGGGCACAAACTGCTATTCCTCCCACGAAGTCGAGGTATTCCTTTCCCTCTTCATCCCAAACCCGGCATCCCTGTCCCCTGACCAGCGTTATAGGGAACCTCGAATAGGTCTTGAACATGTAAGTATCGGCAAGTTGAATCGTGCCTCCACCTTTATTGTGTGTCATGGTTTCTTTCCTTTCGTCCTCTGTAGGCTATGTGAACGACACAGAGGCTTGCCCGCCTCAGGAGGGTCTTTCACTACGGAACGCAGCGGATCCCTGCCGTTGACCCGGGCTACAGGATATACCTGCTGAGGTTTTCGTCCTCGAAGATGTCCCTCAGCCTTTCGGTCACGTACTTCTTGTCTACGACGACCTTTTTCTCGGCCATGTCCGGCGCATTGAAAGAGATCTCATCCAAGAGTTTCTCCATGACAGTGTGTAGCCTCCTGGCCCCTATGTTTTCCATCCTCTCATTGACCTGACTGGCTATGTAAGCAATTTCCTCTATTGCTGATTCCTCGAAATGGAGTTCTATCCCCTCTGTCTCCAGGAGCGCCTCGTATTGGGTAATAAGGGCGTTCTGGGGTTCCTTGAGAATACGAACAAAGTCCTGTTGTGACAAGGGGTCCAGTTCAACTCTGATCGGAAACCTCCCCTGGAGTTCGGGAAGAAGGTCCGAAGGCTTGCTCATATTGAACGCCCCGGCCGCGATGAAAAGGATATGGTCTGTCCTCACCATACCGTACTTCGTCGTCACGGTCGACCCCTCTACGATGGGAAGAAGGTCCCTCTGCACTCCCTCCCTGGAGACGTCCGGGCCATACCTGGAATCTGATCCTGCAATCTTGTCCAGCTCATCGAGGAAGATGATACCGTTCTGTTCGGTCATCCTGATAGCCTCTTCGATGACTTTGTCCATATCAATGAGCTTCTGTGACTCTTCCTGGAACAGTATCTCTTTGGCCTCAGGTATCTTCACACGGCGCTTCTTTTTCTTGGTTGGAAAAATATTTCCAAATACCTCCTTTATGTTGAATTCCATCTCCTCAAGACCGGCACTTGAGAATATTTCTACCATGGGAACATTCTTGTCCGCTGTCTCCAGCTCTACGTAACGATTATCCAGTTTGCCACTCCTCAACAGCCTCCTGAGCTTTTCCCTTGTCGAATTGGTTTCTGTCCTATCCTTTACCACCTCCAGGACCTTTTCCTTGTCCGCCCCCTCTTCCCCCTCCCGGGTTTCTTCTTTTTTCCGCTTGGGCAGGAGTATATCCAGCAGTCTTTCCTCGGCCAATTCCTCTGCTTTTGATTTGACCCTTTCCTGGTGGGCCTTTTTTGCCATGTTGGTCGCCAACTCTGTAAGGTCCCGGACCATGGACTCCACATCGCGGCCGACATATCCCACCTCAGTAAATTTGGTGGCCTCGACCTTGAGGAAGGGACTGTTCGCCAGCCTGGCCAGGCGCCTGGCTATCTCTGTCTTGCCGACGCCGGTGGGTCCGATCATGATAATGTTTTTTGGAGCTATTTCGTCCCTCAGCTCCTTCGGCACCTGCTGGCGCCTCCACCTGTTGCGCAAGGCTATGGCCACGGAGCGTTTTGCCTGGTCCTGACCTATAATGTACTTGTCCAGCTCTGATACAATTTCCCTGGGTGTCAAGACCTTCATTAGCTCATTCTGTTCCACTTCGCCAATTTCCATGTCACTCACCTGTTCCGATCTCCCGGACAATGATTTGATCGTTCGTGTAGATACATATGGACGAGGCTATCTTCATGGCCTCCCTTGCAATACTCGGGGCGTCCAGGTCGGAGTAGTTTAGCAATGCCTTTGCGGCGGCCAGGGCGTAAGGGCCCCCGGAGCCTATGGCGGCAACAGGTTCATCAGGTTCGACCACGTCCCCGTTGCCGGAGATTATCAAGGTATGCTCTTCGTCCGTTGCAAGCAGTTGTGCCTCCAGTCTCCTCAATATCTTGTCAGTCCTCCAATCCTTGGCAAGCTCCACTGCCGCCCGTGTAAGGCTGCCACTGAATTTCTCCAGTTTCCCTTCGAGTTTTTCGAATAGGTTAAAGGCGTCGGCAGCAGCACCTGCAAATCCCACCAGGACCCGGTCCTTGTAAAGGAAACGAATCTTGTTGGCCTTCTGCTTCATTATGGTCTCACCCAGGCTGACCTGTCCATCACCTGCGATTACCGCTCTTCCATCCTTTCGGACCGAGAGGATGGTGGTAGCATGAAATTGCTGTTGTGATCTTACATTTTCACTCATGGCACGTGAATTTATCCCCCTTTGATGTCTTCGGAAAACCCCCATCACCCGCCAAGACGGAATCTAGGGAGCGGGCGTTAAGCTGCCTCTGGAGCTTTTCCGAAAGCGCCGCCTGTTCGAAGCTCTCGTGAATTAACCCCTACGGAATTCGGCCTACCTCCTGGGATGCGCTTTATCATACACCTCCATGAGTTTGTCAAGGCTTACATGGGTGTACTTCTGTGTAGTAGACAGACTTGAATGCCCTAACAGCTCCTGCACTGACCGAAGGTCTGCTCCCCCATCCAGGAGGTGGGTCGCAAAAGTATGCCTCAGGGAATGTGGCGTTATGGGATTCCTTAGGCCGCACAGCCTCTCGTATCGCTTCACAATCCTCTCCACGCTTCTCGGTGTTATACGCCCCCCGCGATAGTTTAGAAAAAGGGGGCCCTTCTCCTGCTCCAACCCTGCCGCCCGTCTCAACGGCCGGCTTTCAACCAGATATTCCTTGATCGCCTCCAATGCCCGGTGTCCTATAGGCACTATCCTTTCCCTGTTCCCCTTTCCCTTTACACGCACAAGCCTCTGCTCGAAATCAATGCTCGTAACATCCAGTGCAGCCATTTCGCTTACCCTGATTCCGCAGGAGTAAAGGACCTCAAGGATCGCCCGGTCCCTCAGACCCAGGGGGCTCTGCCTGTCTGGTGCATCAATAAGCCTGAACATTTCGTCAACCGAGAGATAGGATGGAACGTACTTCTCCTCTTTGGGCGCGCGAATCTCTTCCGCTGGATTCAGTGCTATTTGCCCCCTTCTTTCAAGAAAACGGAGGAAGGATCGAACAGAAGAAATCTTCCGGCCTATTGTCTTCCTCCTGTAACGGCCGAAGAGGCTACCAAGATATTCCCGGATAATTTCCAGATCAATACGTGCCGGGCACGATGAGCCGTCAGGCAGCCCAGCCTCCCTTTTCCTATGAATAATAAAATCCAGAAATTGTTGCAAATCAATTTGATAGCCCCTGACCGTATGTTCAGAGTATCCTGTCTGGGAACTAAGATACCTGATGTACTCTGTTATTTTCTCTTGAATATTCATATCCTTTGATCAAGCGCTTGCCATTAACGGAATCGCAAAAAGTCAGCATTTGGATGGCAAATCTAGCTCTAGGAAAGAAAAAGCTATAGGGCCTCGGAGACCTCCTCAAATCCCGCCCACAAGTATTGGACAAGATGAACAGAGATTGCTGATGGCCCAAATGCTTGAAAAGTTTAATATGTTACCATATTTCCAAAAATTGGCAATGAAAAACTTCCCGTCGGGATTCTGGGCTTGACTTTGTTCGAACGGTTGATATAGATTTTTAACTTTGAGGCCGACAACTCAGTGTTCTGTTTCACAATTACCTCTCGGGATTGATCATGGCCGACAATACCTAACAGCCCTTGTTCCTTCGGGGCTGA